>JAPYRQ010000010.1 GCA_029936935.1 Dehalococcoidia bacterium
CGGGGCTCCCCAACCCCGCGTTGAAGTCCCACTTCATAATGGGGTCTTGCGCGGTGCCTACGTTGGTTGGCTCTACCGTTGTTATGCTGCTGTCAGCGGAGAAGGTGCTACCAGGTACGTAGGTGAAGCCTTTAGGTAGCTCATCGAATGCAATGGTCAGTCCCTCGGAAACTTCAGGACTAATCTGCTTCATGAATATGGTGTAACGGGCCACCATGCCTGAAATGTTCTTAGGGAGGTCGAGGCAATCATCGTCGAAACCATCACCGCCCATGTCGCAGAGCACTTGGTTCGATGGCCTGATTTTATCGTCCTCTGCTGTTGCCACGTTGAGTGACCCCTGGCTGGCGTGCCAGGCCAACGTTACCGTTGACGTCTCCCCATTCAGATTGACGGTGTACTCGGCCTCTGGGTTGACCTCGGTCAGGGTGGATGAGGTTCCAGACTGCGAATTCAGTACCACCATCCATGGCGTACTGCTCATTCAGCATGGTGGAGTGTACCTGCTTGCCTCTCAGGGCGGTGCTGGACAGCCCAAGGCTGGGAACCAGGAAGAAGGTTCCCATAGTAAGCAGCATGAGAACGAAGAGGGTAATCATGCCCTCTTCCTTCTTGCCGACTTCTTTGCCTGTCTATTTTGTCATGTGCGTTTGATGATCCCGTTCTATAGATACACACATTGGCGTGTGACACCCGTGAACATCTACATACCGTAGCTCCGTGACCCGATACGAAATGTTAACAATCCTGGGAATCCCATGTACATCACATAAACATTTCCAGGCACTATCGACCCATAGATTCAAAGAGCATTCATCCGAAAGAATGATTCAGTGGAATTTCAAGGACTTTGACGGGTCTGGTGGGTATAAGAGGAGCGGTGGGAGAAGGCAATTGAGAGAGGGCGGTGCAATGTTGTTGCCGTATCACGTACAATGCGGGGCAGAAATTTAATGGAGGCGCGACACATGCCAGACCTAACCCCGTTAGCAACATCGGTGGGAGCGCTGCTCAAGGAACGCAAGGAAAACATCGCGGTGGCGGACTCGTCGTGTGGCGGATTGATTTCTGCGGCGCTGCTGTCCATACCCGGTGCATCGGCCTATTACGTTGGGGGAATCGTCTCCTACACCGGCGTGTCACGAGAGACACTGCTGGGTATCTCCGAAGACGATATGGCGAAGATTGGCATGCGCGCCAGCACAGAGCCGTATGCGGCGTTGATTGCGAAGAGTGTACGAGAGAAGTTTGGCACAACGTGGGCGGTCAGTGAGACCGGAGCCAGCGGCCCAACGGGCAATCGCTACGGCGATGCTTCAGGACACGCGTGCTTCGCCGTCTCCGGCCCAGTGGAGCGCACCATCACACTGGAAACGCGTAGCTCCGATCGTGAAGCCAACATGTGGGCATTCACCAAGGCCGCGTTGGAACTGCTGGAAACCTGCCTTAAAGCGTAAACAGCTTCTCTGCAGTGCCTCCCAGGATGGCTTCTACACCACTCGGTGACAGAAATCCTGAGTCGCGTATCCATGCGGGCTGGCCCGGGTGGCCCATATCGTACGGGTAGTCCGTGCCCACCATGATGTGGTCCTCGCCGAACACGTCCACTACGTACTCCAGCGATTGCTTGGAGTGCACCAGGGCATCGGCGTAGAAGAGCTTCAAGTACTCGCTGGGCGCTTTATCGATCTTTGGCCCTTTCAGTCGATGCTCCCAGCCGTGATCCCATCTGCCGCGGATGAACGGGCACGTGCCGCCCCCGTGGGCCAGGTATATCTTCAAGTTGGGGAATGCCTTCATCACTCCGCCGAAGATGAGGGAGCCGGCCGCCACCGCCGTGTCGGTCACAAACCCGATGAAGTTGTTGAGTTCGTACTTGGCCAAACGGTCTGCGCCCAGCGCGTTCACGGGGTGGATGAAGATGGGGATGCCCAAGGCCTCAACGGTCTTGAAGAACGGAGTGAACTCCGGGGCGTCCAGGTTCACACCCTCCACGTTGGAGCCGATGGCCACGCCACGGTGACCAAGCTCCTTCACGGCCCGCTCCATCTCCTTGGCTGCCGTCTCCGGCTCTGCCAGCGGAGCCACGGCTAGCCCGGCGAACCTGTCCGGGTGCTTGGCGACTCCTGCTGCGACAACATCGTTGACCTTCTTGGCTGTGGCCAGGTCTCGACCGTAGAAATCGGAGAAGGCAGAGACCATCTGTATATCAACCCCGGAAGCGTCCATGTCGACCAACCGATTTTCCAGGCTGAGGAAGTCGCCACGCATGTTCTCCAACCCCGGCGTGCGTCCCACCATTTCCCTGCACTCTTCCGGCAGGTAGTGGGCGTGGACATCGATTACGCGAGTCATGGCGTCTCCTTTAGCATTAATGTCGGGCATGATACCACTTGGAGGCATTGCCCCCTCTGTTGACGATGTGTAGGCTTGGTTCCGAAGTCCAGGGAGGGCAAAACGGGCATGGCGAAGAGCGAAGCAACGACTGTTGAAGACTACCTGACCGAGCTGACGTCCGAACGACGGGAGACGGTTGGTGCCGTACGTGCCGTCATCCTGAAGCACCTGCCAGAGGGGTTTGAAGAGGTGATGGACTTTGGGATGATCAGCTACGTCATACCCCTCTCGACGTATCCGACCACCTACAACAGCACCCACTGATGTACGCGGCGCTGGCATCGCAGAAGAACTACTGCTCTGTATACCTGATGAACATCTATGGGATACCTGAGTTGATGGAGTGGTTTGAAGCTGGATATCGGGCAAGCGGGAAGCGGATGGACATCGGCAAGGCGTGCGTGCGGTTCAAGTCGTTGGACGACCTGCCGCTTGAGCTTGTGGGAGAAGCCATCGCTCGGACGTCAGTGGCCGAATACATCGAACTGTACGAATCGTCGAGGCGAAAAACAGGTTGACAGCCACACCCCTCGGCCTACAATGACTCTACCAATACCAGCGCCAAGGAGACATACTTTGCATATTCTGTTTGTGACTATCAAAATCAAGCCGGAGCATCATGACGAGTACATAAAAGAGCTGATGCTGAACGCTAAGGGCGCGAACGAGGACGAGCCCGGTTGCCTGCGTTTCGACGTGGTTCAGGACGGACAGGATGCCAATACCATCCACCTGTACGAGGTCTATAAGGACGAAGCGGCGTTCAAGGACCACCAGGCATCGGCGCATTTCAAGCGGTTCGGCGAGGTTGCGGGCGAGTGGCGGGACGGTCCGTCAGTGCTCAACGTCGGGCCGAACATCTACCCGTCGGACAGCGACTGGAAGTAAGCGAAAATAAAAGGAGGAAACTATGCCAAGGGTTAAGTTGATTGCTGAAAAGAGTGATGTTGGCGCAGACCAGCACGAGGAGATCGATTCCATTGTGGAGACGCTGGGTCGCGTCGCCGGTCCCTTCGGTGTGCTGGCGTACAGTCCGGGGCTTGCCCAGAAGGTCATGGAGGCCGGCGCCCACGTCCGATTGAAGTCGTCAATCACCATGGGAGAGCGTGAGATCACGATTCTGGCAGTATCGCGAGAGAAGGACGCCCGATATGAGTGGGCATCCCACGTGGGCACAGCCCGCAAGAACGATGTGCCTGAGGAGGCCATTGAAGCCGTCCGCCACAGCGCGGACGTGAGCGGCCTGGCCGAGGACTATCGCGACATCGTTACCTACACTCGACAGCTTCTGCAGACCAACAAGGTGGATCAGGGACTGTTCGATTCGATGATCAAGCGCAAGGGCACTCGATGGCTGGTAGAGATTACCGGCACTATCGGTCAGTACCAGTACATCTCAGCCATTAACAATGCCTTCGACCTGCAACCCGCAGCGGACGCAGACCAATTGGAAGTTAAATAGCCGCCTTAGGCGGTTCTGTGGGCAAAACGAGTTGTCCAAGCTAATGAAGAAGAGGGTTCTGCCTGTGAGGGTGGGGCCCTCTTTTTTGTGTTACCGAGCTACCTCGTCGAGGTATGTCGAATTAGCGCTTCTTGTGTTTCTTGCCCAGCGCCCCCATCAGTGGGGAACCTGCACCGACGAGAAATCCGAAGTCGTACCAGTTGCCGCTCTTAGCGGTGTTGTAGAACTCGTGCCCATTCCAGGCACCGAATACGTGAAGAAGCAATACTGCCCAGGCGATAAGGCCGTTCCAGAAACCCGCGAACAGGTCTGCATACCACATGAGTCCACCAACTTTCTAAGCGGATTGGCCGCACTATACATGAGGGGCTGGACGCAACAAGAAGGTCGCTATTGGCGGGAACCCTGTTGGCTTAGAGTCCCTCAAATTTGACACGGTACATCGCGTATAACTACCCTTGGCAACAGATAATTAGGGAGTCGCGCATGCAACAGAGCCCCGCCGGCCCGGGATCCGAAGAAACAGAACCACAGAGCACGCTGTATCAGCGTGTGGGCGGCATACCGTACTTCAAAGACCTGGTGGAACGGTTCTACCGGTTTGTGGAGGTGGACTCGGCGCTGCGGCCAATGTACCCGGAGGACCTGGAACCAGGCAAAGACAACCTGGCCATGTTCCTTGTACAACTCTGGGGCGGACCACCCTATTATTCGAGGGATAGAGGGCACCCGCGACTAAGGATGAGGCACATGCCCTTCGCCATAGGGCAGATTGAGCGTGATGCGTGGTACCAGCACATGCGTGAGGCGGTGTTGGCTACCGATGCCGCTGAGGGCGACGTGGAGTTGCTCCTGAATTACTTCGACAAAGCTGCTACGTTCATGATCAACCGGGACTGAGCTGCTGAGACTAAAGCCTACTTTATAGCGATCATGAACATGCGTTTGAAGGGCATGATGGTCACTCCATCAGCCCGGGGCGGGTAGGCCTTCCGGACACGCTGTCGATAGTCATCCACAAACGCCGCCCCCTCTGATTCACTAAGTTGGTCAAGCAACGGGCGTAGCATTGTGCTCATCGTCCACGTCACCACTGGGTCTTCGCCCTCAAGCTGCTGGTGGTAGATGGTCTCCCACATATTCAGCGATGTGACGTGGGGTCGCAGTATCTGGTAGTACTCGCCCATCTCCTTGACTGGATGCTCCCGCTGAAATGGCTTCAACCGTTCCTGCCATGGGCCTTCCCGCACAACGTCTGCAATGGACGTGTGGCTTGGCGCAGAGAAGTTGTTGGGTATCTGAATTGCCATGACGCCACCGGGCTTCACCGCGTCAAGCAGTGCTGGGAGCAACGTCTCATGGTCGTCTAGCCAATGGAGAGTGGCGTTGGTGTAGAGAAGATCGGCCTGGGCGTCGGGACGCCACGTATTGAGGTCGGCCAACTGCCATTCAATATCGCCGTTGACCGCCTTGGCCTTCTGAATCATGTCCGCCGACGAATCGATGCCAACAATCCTAGCGTTGGGCCATCGTTGCTTCAGGTGGACCGTAGCATTCCCTGGCCCACAGCCAAGGTCGTAGATGAGCTTGGGGTCTTCTGATGGTATCTGGGCCAGCAAATCAAGGGCTGGACGTAGTCGTTCATTGCCAAAGTTCAAATAGAGTGTGGCATCCCAATCGCTTGTGGTCATGTGTATCTCGTTTGCTAAGAATGAGCAGATTAGGTTAGAGGGCGCTATGCGCGAGGCCGAACGTATCGGTCACGATCGTCCACGCCACCCTCGACGATTCCAAAATCGATGGTCCACAGTTCCTGCCGATACTTGATGTAGGGGACGTAGTGGTTGCCTACATTGTCCGTCCACAGGGTTCCTGGGAAAATCACGCTGTATCGTCGAAACTCCTCCGGGATCACCTTCTGGTTGTCGATTAGGTATTCGGCATGTCGCTGGCCAAGCTTGGATGTGATGGCGAGCACATGCTCCACCATGTCCTCTCCGATGAGGTCAGGCTGACCTTCTTCAATGAAGATTACCAACTCAATCGAGTCGGTTGAGATTTGTGCTGGCTCTGATTGGTCTTCCAAGAGCTTCCAACCCTCAGAACTCTTGTCGTTTTGAAGTGGCGCGTCGGCATCAATGGACCCTCCAGCTTCTACGGCCCCTAATAAGCCTCTCAATGCCTCTTCTAGGTTGTCCGGAGATTCCGTCAGACCCCTGGCGGTTGCTTCATCAATATCTCGGGGAAGTCGGGCGACGATTGCTCCGACGAATGCTGTGTACCACTCTGGAACCTCTGCCATGGCCAATGCTCCTTGATATGGGATGCCGCTATTGTATGCCCGACGGTGGGAGTGTCAACGAAATAGAGCGTTTCCCCAACTACATTCAGGGGTAGTCTGCTATCTGGGAGCAGGAAGTTCCAATACCATTGAAGTGAGCGGCCTCACTCGCGCGTTGAGATTGGTTATGCCGAGAGACCTGTCACAGATCCTAATAGAAGTCGTGCCATTAGTCTCGCGAGACCGTGGGCGTTGCCGGTAAGCCTACGCAGGAAGAGGTCGAGGACCTCCTGGTACCAGCCGACGGTCTTGGGCCGTTTGCCTTCCATCGTGATACATGCCTCCCTTTGGGCCAAGTGTCCTGGGGCAAGTACCCCCCATGCGTGATCACTGACGGAACCAGCAAAATTGTGATGATATGGAAAACCCAATCGGGCTATGTCTAAATTGGAGCAAAAACAAGACCTGTTTGATAGGTTAATCGACGACGTATCAATCGACATATCGGTGAGAATGAATGGCGATGAGCTATTTGGTCTCTTTGACTTAACGGCGCCTTCCCGGGGAAAGACGGTTAATACTCAACGGCCCCCAGGCTTGGAGCTTGAGGACAGATGTGCGACTATTTTGGAGCGTCGCGGGTATCGCGTGCAGAGAACCCCTCGTAGTCGAGATGGAGGGATCGACCTGATCGCGTTCAGGACCGATGAAGTCGGTATTGAGCAACAGCTTTACATCCAGTGCAAAGATCATGCTCGCCCGGTGGGTGTTGAAGTTGTTCGAGAATTGATTGGCGTTTTGCCTATAGATGGCAGTGCAATCCCTGTGCTAGTGTCGCCTGCTGGCGCGACCGCCGACGCTTTAAAGACGGCTGTTGAACGAAGTGCCTTCATATGGGATGAAAGTAGGCTATCCGAATTAGAGGAGACTGCCGACGCTACCGTTGTTTGATGTGAAACGATATAGGAAACCGATTCCCTGCCCAAGGACTTGCGACTGCCGCTGATAGAACGTTGTTTCT
Organism: Dehalococcoidia bacterium; assembly: GCA_029936935.1. Lineage (GTDB taxonomy): Bacteria > Chloroflexota > Dehalococcoidia > Lucifugimonadales > UBA1127 > UBA1127. Next base: position 7,162 of record JAPYRQ010000010.1, read on the forward strand.
CCTTACCCTAATGGGTTCGGCGGCGGTTCACCCTCACTCTGCCCGGTTATCCGCCCTTTTCGTCATCAGATCGCTTTAATTCATCTTAGGTAACTCGATTGTCGGTGCCTTCGACGGAATGACCCACCACAAGAACATTTCCTGAAGAGTACGAGCAGTTACGTAGTCGTTAGGGCTGTAGGTATACGAGTCCCCCCGGTCTCACAGGCCTGCAGCAAGACATGCCTGGTACCCCGGCAATCCCACTGATTATGGCTAAGCATGTTCGTCCATTTAGCTTTTGCCACACTCGTGAGCGAAGCATAGGTTCCGCGGCGTTCAATCTGAGTCATAACATAGCGGATTCTTGCCGCTACAGGACGAAGGAAATTAGGGGTCGGCATACCTGTAAAATCCATGAAATTATTAAGACTGTTCCTCTGGCTCCGATGGTTCAGTGGAAACACAACGGCTGGGTAATTACGATTCTTCCAGCGCTTAGCTTCTGGCAATGCGTTACGAATCCTGGACTTGAAAATAGCGGTGATGGTTGGGTTTACCTGAGCCTCTGCTACTGCCTGCTCCTCTCGCGTGCTCCATTCGATAAGCAAGCGGTCCTCTGATTCCGCAACAAAACACAGCGCCTCGAGCGCATTCTCAAGGGAATCCAGATAAACACACGTTCCACCACGTTCCACTGCTTTAGCTCTTGCGGCACTCTCAAGGGTTTTCTCGAATACGTACTGCACAAAGTGTTCCTTCTTGGCGTCATCAATCCAGTACGCCCCCAAAAGAACCGGTGGGGCATCCATCACTCCCTCGAAGTCTATGTATATAGCTCTCGTAGCTTCAAATCCAGAAATCGTCCTTCTCATTACGGCTTGCCTCCACGTTTGGGTTTCGGGTTTTGATTGCATGTACTGTCATCGATTTATTCTGTCGACACAATACAACTCATTCAGACGCACGCCTGAATGTCCCGTAGGGAAACCGCGCGCTGCGAGTGGGGCGAGCGCATGGCGGAGGACATCTTGAGGAGCATCGGTTTTGTGGAGGGCGTCAACTACTTCAAGCAGAGCCAGATTGAGGGAGGGAGTTCCAGACCTGATTTTGTGTTCATGCTGCCCGACGACCTAAAGCTGAACATGGATGTGAAATTCCCTTTGGACAACTACATGCGACACCTTGAGGCAGAGTCCGAGGCAGAAAAATCTCAGTTTCAAACGGCGTTCCTGCGTGATGTGAGAGGCCGAATATCAGAAATCACCAATCGTGAGTATATTAACCCGGAACAGGGAACGTTGGACTACGTCCTGCTTTTCATTCCCAATGAAAGCGTCTACTCCTTCATGCATGAAAAGGATCCTGACCTTTTGGATTTCGGACTGCGAAACAAAGTTGTATGCTGCGCGCCTTTGACCCTTTTCGCGGTACTGGCGATGGTCCGTCAGGCCGCCGACAATTTTGCTCTGCAAAAGTCATCTGAACAAGTCGTTTCGCTATTCGGAAGATTCAATACTGAGTGGGAAAAATTCACGGATTCGATGGAACAAGTCGGCAAAAGGCTCGACTCGACCCAGAAGGCGTATGGGTTCTTAAGGGGTACCCGTCGCCGCGCTCTGGAACGACCACTGGGCCAAATTGAGACTATTCGGGCCGAGAGGGGCATTCCCGTCGCGCTTACTGTTGACGACCTTCCTGCACTGACTGCACAGGAGGCGGTCGATTCTTCTGATTCGGGCGATGACGAAGATTAGGACGGTGGAATACGCAGAATGATGTGCATCGTTTGCTACTGGTCCTAGCGCGACCTCTCAAGAGCCTCATACAGGTCCGAGCGGGGAAAAGGCCGCTGCCTGAGTCGATTGGGGAGCGAGTGTCGGCTCTTAATGCTTATTGCTTGTTTATGGGTGATATGCAGCCGTTTTTATCTGGAGATTTGGAGCGGGCGATGGGAATCGAACCCACGACAGCCTGCTTGGAAGGCAGGTGCTCTACCGCTGAGCTACGCCCGCAATGGTACTTTTCTGCGTGAACAGAGAAGTGCCTGCTACTAGAATACTCTAGCCGCGGTATCCACCGCCACCGCCGCCGCCACTGCTGCGTTCTTCGCGGGGTCGCGCTTCATTCACTGTGAGGTCTCGACCGCCCATTTCCTTGCCGTTCAGGGCCTCGATTGCCGACTGCGCTTCGCTGTCCCCTGGCATCTCTACAAAGCCAAACCCCTTGGATCGACCGGTGTCCCTGTCCTTGATGATGGTGACAGATTCCACTTGTCCATATTGTCGAAACATCTCCTCAAGTTCCTCTTCTGCTGCTTCGTAAGGTAGGTTTCCTAGATAGATCCTCAAACCGGTCTCCTTCTGCTGTCTGCCAGCACCATTCTGAGAAAGGCCATTCAAATAGATAGCATTCCTTGCGGACGTAGTATATCCCTATCCCTGCGGGAGTCCAGTGATTTGTTAACCATCTTAATGGTGCACGTTCAGTGATTCAGTTCAAGACGAACCGTTCATATGCAGGCAGAGATGCTTACGGACCGCGTTACGGTATAATGAAATTGGAATCGTAGCTAGGGGAATGTATGGATTTAGCGTTTGAGCGGGGAGACCCAACGTCACCAAAGGGGCATGCCCTTCTGTACTTCAGGGAGTCAGGCGGGACTGGGAAGTTGTACGCCACCTACGTAATTGTTCTGCCTATCTCCATTGACCTGGTCAAGTACATGCCTCCGTTCCTGGCCAACCAGGTACCCCAGATTAATGCCCAAGAGCTATCGGCTTTCGCTTTTCCGCCGATGCCAGAAGAGGTTGGTGGGCAAGCAAGCCTGGAGAGTCTGGTAGCCGCTCGTGGGGACGACTTGATCTTCGGTGGCGATGTTTCTACAGCTCAGATTCAGGACATGCTGGTTCAGGTGAACGACCTGGTTCAGGAGTACGCGCAACGCTATCAGTCATACATCCAGGGTGCGGTAGATGCGATGCCTGTGGGGGCCACTCAAGAGCCGGAGTTCATTGGCGGGCCCGGGGTGAGCGAAGTGCTTTTCGAGTTGATGGGTGAGCGAGACCGACTTGCTGAACTGGCCAAACTCATCGGACAACTTCGGTTCGGCGTTGAAGGCAACGATGCTCGACAGATCCAAGAGGCCGAAGACGAGATTGCGATCCTGGGGCGGTTCCTGCCAGAGCGCTACCAGATGGATGCGCTGCTGAAGAGCGCCAAAGACCCTTCACGAAGCGGTGGCGACCTTGCACAACTCTACCTTGAACGTTGCTACAAGCTGGCGGACGAGGACTACACGAGCCTTCAAGACATCGAAGAGCGCATACGCGTCATTGAGTCGGCGTCGTAGATTGCTTGGGAAGTCTGGGTGTGGTGGGCCCGGATGGATTCGAACCATCAACCCAACGATTATGAGTCGTTTGCTCTGCCATTGAGCTACGGGCCCTAAAAGGATGATAGCATAGGGCCATTCTGTTGGGAGCAGCTTATCGTGTCATTCGGTAATTTTCTGTTCCTGTTGGGCATAGGCCTTGTGGTCTTCGGGCTGGTCTGGCGCACAAAGAGACGCCAAGCCAGAATCACGCCTAGTCGACGCTCCTTCTTCACCGGCCCCTTCGGCCCCATCTTCATCGGCGTCATCATTGCCATCTGGAGCCTCTACGAAACAGGCGAATTGTAACTAGGGGCAGCTCTGCAATGTTTTAGGCCCTCCCTCTATGAGGCCTCTGCCCCTTCCCCACCACGTAGACAGCCGCTATGATGAGAACCCGTTGGCGAGAATATTCATCTAAGCTGTTGGTGGTAAAAATCACCTAATCCCTGTTGGCTCAGCCAACAATTACGTGTGAGGAGTACATTCATGGCGGAAGAGTTTGATGTCATAGTCATCGGCGGTGGTGCTGCCGGTGAGAACCTGGCGGGTCGTGTCCAAGATGGAGGGCTGACTTCCGTTGTTGTCGAGTCGGAGCTTGTCGGTGGTGAGTGCTCATACTGGGCGTGCATGCCCAGCAAGGCACTACTCCGACCGGGCGAGGCACTGGCCGTGGCAAAACGTGTCCCATCCATCCGTGACGCCATCACCGGCGGCATCGATGTTGAGAAGGCGCTGAGCAGCAGGAACGCTTTTGCCAGCAACTTCGACGATAGTGGCCAGGAGCAGTGGCTGGCGTCTGTGAACGCCACGTTGATTCGCGGCATCGGCACAATAACGGGCGAGAAGACCGTCACGGCAGTTGAGAAAGATGGCACTGTCCGGGAGCTTGTGGCCCGAAAAGCGGTAGTCGTTGCCACCGGAAGCACATCGTTCATGCCACCCATAGACGGGTTGGCTGACGCAGCTGCATGGGACTCTCGCAAGATCGTCACGTCCCCCGCCGTGCCAGAACGACTGGTCATCCTTGGCGGCGGCGTGGTAGGTATTGAGATGGCACAGGCGTGGAACTCCCTGGGTTCTGATGTCACGGTCATTGAGATGCAGAGCGGACTACTTCCCCTGGAAGAGCCTGCAGCCGGAGAGTTTGTTGTGAAGGCGTTTGAGGAGAAGGGCATCAAGGTCCTCACGGGCAAACGCGTGACGACGGTCAGTAGCAATGACCGAGAGGTCACTGTAACGCTGGACGATGGCGGCTCCGTGATGGGCACTGAACTTGTGGTTGCTGTGGGCCGTGCGGCGAATACCAACGAGCTGGGCGTGGAATCAGTGGGTCTTGAAGCCGGTAAGTACATTGATGTGGACGATCACCTGGTGGCTACCGGAGTCTCCGGTGGCTGGCTCTATGCCATTGGCGATGTGAACCGGCGTAACCTGGTTACCCACATGGGCAAGTACCAGGCGCGTATCGCGGGCGACCATATCCTCGGCAAGGATGTCACTGCTTGGGGAGACAACATGGGCACGCCTCGGGTAGTGTTCACTGACCCTCAAGTGGCATCGGTAGGATTCACGGAAAAAGTTGCGCGTGAGAAGGGGATTAACGTGCGCGTGGTCACGTGGCCGTACGGCGCGAGCGGCGGCGCAGCTACCATGGGTGAGGGCATTGACGGCACCTGCATCTGGGTGGTGGACGAGGACAAGCGCGTACTGGTAGGCGCAACTTTCGTGGGACCGGGCGCGGGCGAACTGCTCCATGCGGCTACCATCGCCATTGTTGGACAGGTTACGTTGGATACGTTGTGGCATGCGGTGCCGGCGTTCCCGACGGTGAGTGAGTTCTGGCTGCGATTCCTGGAGAGCTACGGCCTCTAAACCGAAGGACCCTTAAACCTCGTAGCGATTCGAGGAAGCAACCCGTTTAGGGGTTGCTTCCTTTTGCTTTCATCGAATCCTTTGGGTGACCCAATCCGTATAAAGTGCAGAGTCTCTGGAGAGTCATCAACCCTCACAGCAATGGAATCTGCTATGTGGAGGTGGTTGACAATCAAATATGTGTTTGGTACGGTTACCGCCGCCGTAACATACTCTACGGGAATAATGCATATTTCAAGGGGGGGTAACCATGAGTAGATCAGTACTTGGCATAAAGCCAGTTCTGTTTTTAGCACTTGCGCTGGTCCTAGCCTTAGCAGCAGCTTGCTCAAATGGTGACAGTGTCACGACGACAAGTTCGGCGGGCACGACAGCAGCAGCACCTGCAGCAGCAGCAGCAGCAGCAGCAGCAGCACCACCAGAAAAGGTAGCAGTTTCTGGAATTGGAGCTCAAGAAGCGGCTCCCGCTGCCGCACCCGCTGCCGCGACGACGGGTTCAATCGCAGCCCCGGTAGAGGCAAAGGTAAACAGAGTCATTTTTGGCCTCATCACCCCCTCTACAGAGCACTACACTCCGGCAAAGCAGGGGCCTCCGACTTCTCAGCCGCTTACTCCAATGTATGAGTACCTGGTGGGAATGGACCCCGTAACCGGCACACTCGTCCCTCAATTGGCAACGGAGTGGTCCGTCGATGCGGACGGCAAATCATGGCGCTTCAAGCTCCGCGAAGGTGTCCAGTTCCACAATGGGTGGGGTGAATTCACTGGCAAAGACGTGAAGCACACGTGGCAGGAGATTGCTGCAGATGACGCCCTCCATGGAAACCATGGCAGCTTTAAGAGATTTGTATCGGATGTTGAAATCGTCAATGACCATGAGGTTGTCTTCCGGGCGCCGAACCCGACTGCCGACCTGTTTATCCTGACGAGCCAACTGTCCCAAAGTTTGTTGATACAGAGCAAGGATCACAGAGAAGCAGCAGGGCTGCCAACGTTGGGTTCTGGTGAAGGACCTACCGCGGGTACAGGTCCGTATCGTTTTGCAAAAGGAGTCCCTGGTTCAATGATTCGGTACGAGCGGACACCCACTAAACATTGGCGCATGACACCGGACTTTCCTGAATTGGAGATGCGGTGGATGCCTGAAGCGTCCACCAGGCTTGCCGGCTTGCTAGCCGGAGAAATCCACCTAACGACTATTCCCCAAGACAACGTGGCACAAGCGACGAAAGCCGGAATGAAATTGGTTACTGGCAACGTTCCAGGCCTCCGAACTTTCTTCTCAATTCGCTGCTGTGTGCGGTTGCCTGCTGATTTACAGAATCGTCTTAAGCAACCTGCATACGATGCCCCAATGAAGTACCCGGACGCTCCTATGCAGGATATCCGAGTACGTGAGGCCATTAATCGCGCAATCGACCGAGACGCCCTAAACGAAGCATTCTTTGGGGGCAAGGGCGAGACAATGGTGGTCAACAACTTCCATCCGACACGCGAAGGATGGAATCCGTCTTGGGCTGAGCGGTTTGAATCACTCTATGGATATGACCCCGCGAAAGCCAAGGCACTCTTGGCTGAAGCTGGCTATGGCCCTGACAATGTCTTGGAAATAGGGCTACAGTCAAAGAATCTGTCTCACTACTCCGGTTCACTTGATGTTGTTGACGCAACAGTCGAGTATCTCCGTGCCATAGGAATCAAACCTAAGCTCATTGTCCAAGATGCGGCAACGGAAAGTGCTGAGGGTAGGGCCTTTAAGCATCGCAACCGTTTGACCATCACCGGGACTAGCTCTCACCTGCTACTGGGCATCCGGGTTTATGCCACTCATTCCACACCAAGAACAGGAAACCCGGAGTGGGGTGATACCGACAAGCTCTTCATTGATATCCGTGGAACGCTGGACCCTGCAAAGCAATTGAAGTGGCTAGACGAATTGGGAGAATTGACGTTCCTTCGTTACCAGACAGTTCCGCTGTTTTGGCTCCCCCCTGAGGCGGTGATCAACCCGGACATTGTTAGTGATTACGTGTTCCCAGGCGCTATCACCAGTACTTGGACGCACCTTGAATTCATCAAGGCTGCCCAGTAAGGGATAGCCGGAGATCCGTCTCATAAGGAATATAAGAAAGGGCCCCGTGCCTAGCACGGGGCCCTTTCTTAGTCATTGATAGGGGTACTACCGCTTTATGGTGTAGCGTCTTCCAATATCTCCAACTCCCGTCTGACCGTCGCTGCCCCTGTTGCGAAAAGCTCCAGCACCTCTTCGTTGACCGCTGCTGCGTAAGCGAGGCCCAGCGTGCGAGGGCCTTTGTAGTGCTCATCGACTGGCTGCTGCGACATGGTGAAGGGGCCAGGCACGGTCACCTTGATGGTGCGGTCTGTGTTGCTTCGCAGGAACGCACGTCCTCCACTCGCACCGGGCGGGAACGCCTGATAGGGCCGGCGACGCGAGGGACGTAGACCGTGGTGCCGGGGCTTCTACCGGGTACTTCGCCGGACGTTCGGTATCGATGCCGGCCAGTGCGGTGACGAACCTGTTGGAGTAGCTCTCGCGGCGAATCTCGCCGTCGGAGATGATATCGATGCCTGCCTGCTCCAACGCGCGGATTGCCAGCACCGTGGCGTCATTCTGATCCTCGTCGAGCAGTTCCGGGGCCACGTTCCAGAAATCTGTCTTCCGGATTCGTGGGACGGTGCGTCCGCCGAGGGAGTCTCGTCTGACCAGCCAGTTCGGCTGCAGATAGCTTCCAACCACCGTTGTGGGCAGCAGCTTGTCAGTCATTGTGAATGCCCCATATGATAAAGCTTGAGACAACGAAATCGCGTCTCCAGCTTTACTTTGGCCACTAGCTACATGGTACCCTCAGAGAGTGCTAGCCCCAGAGTTCCTTGGTGGCGATCTGTGCGCCTTCCACAAGGGCCTTGGCCTTGGCCCAGGCGAGTTGGGTGTGGACTCTGCCGCCCAGGCCGCAGTCCGTACCTGCAATCACGTTCTCCCGCCCGACCAGGCCTGCGTACTTCACAATGCGATCTGCCACCAACCTTGGGTGCTCAACAACGTTGGTGGCGTGGCTGACGACGCCTGGAACGAGGACTGCGTTCTCCGGGAGCTTGGTGGTCTCCCACACGCGCCACTCGTGATCGTGGCGGGCGTTGCCTGCTTCAATCGAGAAGGCATCGGCGTTGACCTTGAGCATGATGTCCACGATGTCTTCCAGCGGGATGTCATAAGTGTGCGGGCCGTGCCAGCTTCCCCAGCAGATGTGATATCGCACCTGGGACGAAGGGACGTTGGCCAGTGCGTGGTTCAGCGCCTCAATACGTAAGTCCACGTACTTGCGATACTCGGTCAGGCTGGGTCGAGATACCAACATGTCCCAGGTGTCCGGCAGGCCCGGGTCATCGATCTGCACGATGAAGCCCGCGTTGGCTATGGCTTCATATTCTTCCTTCATCACGTCGGCGATGGCGTAAACAAACTCTTCTTCCGTCTTGTAGAAGTCGTTGTACAGCCTGTGATCCACTGTGCCAGGTGCGAGCGAGGGGATGAAGGCCTCTTCATACTTGACGCCGGTCAGGGCCGCCTGGAAGTTGGCTACATCTGTCTTCACCTGTTCCTTGCCAATGTAAGAGAGAGGGCCGGTGCAGACCAAGCGCTTTTGTACTCGCGGCGTAGTCCTGGTTCCATAATCAGCGAATGTCCTACCGCCGGTGTCCATTGCGGCATAGAACTCCCGGAAGTCCGTGCGATCGCGGCCGTCCTGGCTCATGGCGGGAACCTGACCAGGCTCCAACTCCTTCAGTTCAAACCCTGACATGCGCTCATCCAGGTAGCTGTTGAAGCCGGGCTTGGACTCTTCGCCCTCACCGATGACGTCGATGCCGATCTCAACCTGCTTATCGACGACTTCTTTGACGGCCATCATGACGCGCTTATCGAACTCAGCCTGGTTGTAGGCCTCGCCCTGATTCTTGGCGTCCAGCATGGCCCGGAGTTCCGGAGGCCTTGGTAGGCTTCCCGCGTGGGTGGTCAATATCCGATTTTCACTGCGTTTCATGAAATCGCTCCTTTTGCTTACAGGCTGGGTTTAGTTTCGCCGTAAATTGGCTACCTGGGCGATGTCATCGTCGGCCGCTTGGAGGTCCTCTGCGGTCATTGCGACGCTGATATCGACCGATGCATTGAACGCCTGGAAGAGGGGCTCGGCCACAGCGGGGATACCGCTAGAATCGTCAACGTTGACGACGATGACTGCGCCACGTTGGCTGTCCACTGTGGTGAAGTAGGCTGCTTCAGGCTTGATAACGGCCAGGATCCTTCCCATGGTGGGGCCGAAGGTGCCGGCCTTCATCATGGAGTTACAGGGTTATATTGAAAGGGATACCTTGAACATCAACCGCATGATCTGCTCCTTTTGAATGGACACTATCGGTGGGATTTGAATGCGCATCAAATACGACGCGCCAGCCTCCAAAATCCTATGGATTGGCGAAGGCTCTGTCAAGGCGAAAAGTCGTATACTCACTATCGCGTACAGGTATGCAAGACATATGTGCTATGATAGATGAGTAGGTTTTTGCTGGCCGTTGGGGTCAGCATATTTTTTTGGACACAGAGAATCGAAGCAATGACACAACAAAAGCGCCAAGATATTCGTAATATCGCCATCATCGCCCACGTTGACCACGGCAAGACTACGCTTGTAGATGCCCTTCTCAAGCAGAGCAAGGTCTTTCGTGATAACCAGATTGTGGGTGAGCTCATCATGGACTCCAATCCCCTGGAACGGGAGCGGGGTATTACGATTTTGGCGAAGAACACCGCCATTACCTATAACGATGTGAAGATTAACGTCATCGACACACCCGGGCACGCGGACTTCGGCGGCGAGGTAGAGCGCGCGCTCAACATGGCTGACGGGTGTCTGCTGATCGTGGACGCCGTGGACGGGCCCATGCCGCAGACGCGCTACGTGCTGCATAAAGCCCTTCAAAACGGCCTGCGCCCGGTAGTGGTCATCAACAAGATGGATAGGCCGAACGCTCGCATCGACGAAGTTGAGGTCATGGTTCAGGACCTGTTCCTGGAAGTGGTCACGGACGCGGATCAACTGGAATACCCAGTACTGTACGCGTCCGCTCGAGAAGGCTATGCACGTCGCAAACCCGAGGACACCGATATGGACATGGTTCCTTTGTTTGAGGCGATCCTTTCTGAAGTACCTGCACCGGGAGGCGATGAGAACGCACCTCTTCAGATCCAGGTAGCAGCCCTTGATTACGATAATCACCTTGGACAGATTGCCTTGGGACGTATCTCCCAGGGCACCATTACTCAGGGCCAACAGATCGTACGAATCGACCGTGAGGGTGAGAAAGCCCAGTTTGGTATTGAGAAGTTGTACGTTTACCATGGGTTGGCACGGCTGGAAGTCCCATCGGTATCGGTGGGGGACATCGTGGCTATGGCCGGCGTGACTGACGTCTCTATCGGCGACACGGTGGCAGACGTGGACAACCCGGTAGCCCTTCCGTTCATCGTCGTGGACGAGCCTACAGTGACCATCACCGTAGGCGTGAACACCTCGCCCTTTGCGGGCAAAGAGGGGAACGCTGTAACGGCCAGGCAACTCCGTGACCGTTTGATGCGAGAGCTCAAGACCAATGTGAGCCTGCGTGTTGAGCCTACAGACCTGCCGAACGAGTTCCTGGTGGTGGGGCGTGGTGAGCTGCATCTGGGCATCTTGCTGGAGACGATGCGCCGAGAAGGCACTGAGATTGAGGCATCGCGACCACAAGCGATCACCAAGATGATAGATGGTAAGAGGCACGAGCCGTACGAGAAGGTCTACATCGACACCGACGACGAGTTCATTGGTGCGCTGACGGAAAACCTTTCCAAGCGCCTGGCCAAGATGGAGGACATGCGGTCTGATGGGCAGGGCCATGTGCACATGGTGTTCAAGGTGCCTACACGCGGACTCATTGGTTTCCACAGCTTTTTCCTCCGCACCGTCCACGGCAACGGCGTGATGAGCGCAGAGTTCATTGACTACGAGCCCGTAGTGGGCACGATGCAGTCCATTCGTACGGGTGCGCTGATATCCTCTGAGGAAGGTTTGGCCATTACCTTTGGCCTGAACAACGCCCAAAACAGAGGCAACACCTTTGTGGACGCGGGAACCCCGGTCTATGAGGGAATGATTGTGGGCATCCATCCCCGTGACTCCGACATGATTGTGAATGTCTGCAAAGAGAAGAAGATGAGCAACGTGCGTTCTTCAACTTCTGACATTGCTGTCCGACTGACGCCGCCTATCATCATGAGCCTGGAGGAGTCGCTGGACTTTGTTGGCACCGATGAGTTGGTGGAGATAACGCCGAAGACGATCAGGACTCGGAAACGGCTGCTGGGCGACAGTGAACGACGCAAGTTCGATAGGAACACCGCCAAAGCGGCCAACCCCCGCTAAGTGCCGAAGGCACCTATGTGCGCTTCGCGCGTTTTGTAAGCCTGCCCGAAAAGGAAACGAAAAAAGACCCCTGCTCCAATCAAGGAGTGGGGGTTCTTTTTGTTGCGACGTAATTATGCCGTCAGGGAGAATAGGTGCAGGATAAATCCTGCCTAGTCGACTATACGATGGAAGGCGTCACGCAGCCTTGGGCCTACCTGAGCAAGCTCGTCTATCGTTGCGAAGCTGAGGGCCAGTCGGATGTGGGTGGTGTCAGACTCCTCACGTTTGGCGAAGAAATTTGATCCGGCCGCAAATGTCACACCTTCAATAGCCGCTTCCTTGGCAATCTCCTGCGCGGTTGCGCCAATGCACTCCGCCCAGATGAAGAAACCGCCGTCCGGTACCTCAAATCGTAGATATGGCTCACAGTACTCCTGGAGCGAGGCGACGAGTGTCTCGCACTTCTGGCGATAGAGGTCACGCATGCCGTCCAGGTGGGACTCCACTTCTCCTGAAGCCACATACTTTGCGATGGCCCGGTGGAGCAGAGGGCTGCCGCCCATATCGTACCGAACTCTTGCTACTGACTCGATGACCGGCACCTTGGCCTGAACCCAACCGACCCGGAGTCCGGTGGCGATGATCTTGCTGAAGGTGCCTATCTGTATGACACCGTGGCCGTCGGCGACCGCGTACAGCGAGGGCGGTGGTGGCTCATCGAAGAAAATCTCCGTGTAGGCCATGTCTTCCATGATGAGGATATGGTGCTTGGCGCAGACCTCTATGAGGGCTTCACGAGTGGCCAGGGACATGGTTGCGCCTGTGGGGTTGTGGAAGTCAGGCACTGTGTAGAGAAGCTTGACCCGTTTGCCATCTGCCTCAACCTTGTTGGCAGCAGCATCGACACGGGCAGCAAAGTCGCCATCTTCTCCCAACTCCGCTTCAATAATGTCACAGAGGTGGCCACGGATGGTTCGCAGGGAACCGGCGAAGTTCGGCTGCTCAGCGATGACGGTATCACCGGGGTCCAGGAAAGTATCGCAAATGGTGTCGATTCCACCGGCGCTGCCGTGGGTCAACAGGAAGTTGTCCATAGTAAGGGAAACACCCTGGATACGTCCCTGACGGTCCGCCAATACTTGGCGGAGGTCATCAAAGCCAAAGACACCGCCATAACGGAGCGCCTCTGCCGGGTCTGATGCCAGCACGGAATCGAATGCTTTTTGAAGTCCAGAGACCGGTAGGCTGTCCGGGTCCGGGATGCCTCCACCCAGGTTAATAGGCGTAGCATGATTCGTAGCGGTGAAGCTGATCGACCTGCCTGGAGTACCCGCTTCTGTGGCGCTGATAGATGGCATTACTGCTGCGGATTTGGACAGAAACTGGGTGATGTCCTGACCTTCCCAACTCTGAGCTGCCTCTACTGCGCGTGTCTTGATTTTAGCTTGTGCCATACTAGTCTCCCGTAAGCGATTTTCCATTTGACAGTCTACAGATTACCTATGATTCTGTCGACAGCGCGCTTGCCCTCGTCCGCGAGCGGGCGGATAATACCCGGCAACAAAGCACATGACCCACAGGAGGATGAAATGTCTGATGCCAAGCTGTCCGAATACAAAAAACAGATTTCTGATGCTGCCGATAATATCATGGGTTCCGGCATCCTTGGGAAAAGCTCCCACGGGAACATCAGCGCCAGGATACCCGGGACGGATACATTCCTGCTGACCTCCGTGAGCAACCTGAAGCAGATCACCATGGACAATATCGGGTTGTTTGACCTGGACAACAACCTCCTGGACGGCTCTGTTATGCCGGCGAGTGCCGAGATTATCCCGATGCACGGCATCGTGTACAAGATGCGCCCCGAGGCCGGCGGCGCAGTCCACACCCACGCACCTCGTGCAACCGCCTTTGCGGTGGCTGGCGTGCCGATACCCCCATCGTACGAACCTATGGTGCGCTTTGGTATGGCCAACGGCGTCCCAGTAACAACGTACGGCCCACGAGGGTCACAGGAGTCGGTGGACCTGATTGAGCAGGCCATCGATGGGAAAGAACAGATTCGAGGCTTGCTGCTTGGGAACCACGGAGTGCTGTCATTCGGCAAGGACGTGCCGGACGCGGTTGACGCTCACAAGATTATCGAAGAGTGCGCGGAGGTCATTCTGGCCTCTTACGCCCTTGGTGGCCCCAAGGAGATACCGGCGGCGCAGCGGTTGGCAGCGCAGGTTATCATGCAGACCTTTGCAGCGGTCGGTGAACAAAAGGCCTAGGCAGGGCGTTCCCCCGATAAATCGGGGCAGGCCTGCACCCATATTCCTCCGGGTACCTAATGGAGATGTCCAGGATGCGGAGCGGTAAGGCGTTTGCCTGATTGGCGAGCCTTTGATACACTCGGCGCGCCGAATGGCGAAATATTGGCTATTTAACTTCAGGAGGGCTGACACATGATCTATGAAATGAGGCGATACATTCTCAACCCCGGCACAGTCGCAGGGTGGGAGAAGGCTTTTGGGGATGCCTATCAGACCAGGGCCAAGTATTCTCAGTTGGGCGGCCTCTGGCACACGGAGATCGGTCCGCTAAACGAGGTCATTCACATCTGGCCCTATGAGAACCTTCAGCATCGGGCGGAGGTTCGTGCCGAGTCTGCAAAGGATCCTGCCGGCAATTGGCCACCCAGTGCTCCCGGCTCTGTTGTCACCATGGAGACTGATATCCTGGATCCGGTGAAGGGTATGACGGACTGGACAGGCCCTCAGCAGTGGGGCAACCTCTATGAAATGCGTCAGTACACCTATGCTCCCGGCACATTGGGCAAGGTCGCTCCTGCGTTTGGCGAGGCTATTGCTGGACGAGCCGAGATCTATCCTGTTGCTGGCGTCTTCACAAGCTCCCTTGGCAACCTGAACCGCATGATTCAGTTGTTCCCGTTCAAGGACTGGGCCCACCGCGACGAGGTGCGAGCCAAGTTCCGCGAGACCGGCGTATGGCCTCCCCACACCGATGCCAGTCCCGTTGCTCAGTTGGTGCGGCACATGATCCCCGCAGACTGCTCACCGCTCCACTAACACCTGCCATCGTTAAACGATAAGAAAGGGCGTCCCGGTCTCGGGACGCCCTTTCTGTGTTCTATGCTTGGTTGCGTACCTCTGATGCTATAGGTACCCTCTGGTCATGGACATGAAGGTCTACCTCTTTCGCCGCCTGCTCCAGGGCGTCCTGACGTTGTTCCTGGTCTCCATTGTGATATTCGTCATCCTTCGAGTTGCACCCGGCGATGTGGCAGACCTCATCATCACTGGTGGCGACGGCTCAAGCACCGGAGCGACGTCGCAGGAGAGGGAAGAGCTACGCCAGACGCTTGGGCTGGACCGCTCCCTGCTTCGACAGTACGTGGAGTGGTCCTGGGACATGGCAACGCTGAGCTGGGGGGAGTCGCTGTTCACAGGTCGCAGCGTTTGGGACGACTTCTTCCGCAAGCTCCCGGTGACCCTGCAGCTCAGCCTCATGGGACTGTTCATTGCGGTGGCGCTGGGGGTGCCCCTGGGCGTTGCTGCGGCGTTGAAGCAGGACACGTGGATGGACTACCTGGCACGCATCTTTGCGCTGGGCGGCGTCTCGCTTCCCCACTTCTGGCTGGCAACGCTGCTGCTGATTGCCGGTGTGCGCTATTTCACCTGGAGCCCGCCGTTGGGTTACGAATCGGTCATCGATGCTCCGTGGCGCAACATCACCCAGTTCATCTGGCCTGCTTTGGTGCTCGGCTACTCCGGGGCTGGCTTGCTAAGCAGGATGACACGATCCGCGGTCTTGGAGGTGATGCGACAGGAGTATATCCGCACGGCTATGGCCAAGGGACTTCAAACTAGGGCTATCATGGGTCGACATACACTTCGGAACGCGCTGTTGCCCGTGATTACCGTTATCGGCATAGCCTTTGCGGCGCTGGTCAGTGGTTCCGTAGTGCTGGAGCAGGTGTTTGTGCTGCCGGGCGTGGGGCTGTTCTTGCTCGAGGCGGTGAAGTTCCGCGACTACACAGTGGTGCAGCCCATCATCGTCTTCTTTGCTGCGTGGGTGGTGCTGGTCAACATGACGGTGGATGTGATCTACACGTGGCTCAACCCGCAGGTGCGACATGGATAACGTTGTTGTGCGATGGCTTGGCCGGACGGCCAGGGACAAGCCCCTTGGCGCCATCGGCGGGGTTGTGGTGCTGGCGCTGGTGTTGATTGCCCTGCTGGCACCGCTTATCGCCACCGCCGACCCCGTAGCCCAGGACGCCGATAGCATCCTCCTATCGCCGGGGACGGACCACTGGCTTGGCACCGACAACCTTGGTCGCGACCTATGGAGTCGCATCGCCCATGGCGCACGAGTGTCGTTGGGGGTTGGCTTCATCTCCATCGCCATAGGGTCGGTGTTGGGCGGCGTGGCGGGCCTCGTCGGTGGCTACTACGGGAGATGGGCTGACGGCGTGTTGCAGCAAGTGTCAGACGCGTTGATGGCATTCCCAACGCTGGTGCTGGCCCTGGGCATCGTGGCGATATTGGGGGCATCGGCGACGAATGTGATTGTGGCCATCGCACTGGTGCAGGCACCCCGAGCGGCCCGGGTGGTCAGGAGTCAGGCGCTGGCGGTCAAATCGATGGAGTACGTTGCGGCATCGAGGCTGGTGGGCGCGGGCAGCGTTCAGATCATGTTCAAGCACGTGCTGCCCCACTGCCTTGCGCCGTTCATCGTCATCTTCACCAACGCCCTGGGCATCGCCATCGTGCTGGAGGCTTCGCTGAGTTTTCTTGGGCTGGGAATTCCGGCGCCGGAGCCATCGTGGGGCGGGATGCTGGCGGGGCCCGGTCGCGACTACTTCAACGTTGCGCCGTGGATGGCCATCTGGCCGGGGGTGGCCATCGCACTGTCGGTGTATGGCTTCAACCTGCTTGGTGATGCCCTGCGCGATGTGCTGGATCCGCGCCAAAGACCGCTTTAACGTGTGCGGTGTGTCCTTGACCCAGCTACCAACAGCGGCGATACTTGAATGCGTTCTATGGCTAACCGCCCGTAGCTCAGCGGATAGAGCACTGGGCTTCGAACCCAGGTGTCGGGGGTTCAAATCCCTCCGGGCGGACCAGCTAACTACCTCGTGAAGAGTTCAAACGGTGTTGCGCACCTCAAGTTTGGATGGCTTCCCGATATACCCAAGATAAGCTATTCAGCTTCTGATTGAGGAACACTTACAATGTTTGAAGCCGTCATCGTTGGGGTTGCTGCGTTCTCTGCGGCAATCATTTACGCCACCTTTGCAGAATGGGTCATCCACGGCACATTCATGCACAGGCCACTGGCAAAATTTAGGCACTTCTACCACGGCCACGCTGAGGTGCATCACGGCATCTACGGCTCCGACTCCACCTATCTTGTGGGTGACCGACCCCGTGAGGACATCAAGCTTGCTGTGTGGGCTATGCCCTTCCCCGTACTGGCGCATATGCCTGTTCTGATTGCCATTGCGGTGTTTGTGGGCCTGCCTGTAGCGATAGGGGTGTTCTCTGCGCTGACGCTCTACCAGGTCAGTTACGAGTACCTTCACTATTGCATGCACGTGCCGAACAAGCGATGGTTTGAGGGTATGCGATGGTTCACGTTCCTGAACGAGCATCACCTGCAGCATCATGCGAGGCCCAACAAGAACCTGAACATCGTGATTCCGCTGGCTGATTTCATATTGCGGACACGCGTAACGCCCACTGAACCTCTGAAGGCATTGCTGAGGCACTAGGGCATGACGGCCTATCTGGAACCCATAACCGGCGTCAGCCGTGGATAGTGGGATGTACAGGTTGACCTCCAGGTCTTCCAGGGTTTCCGTCAGGGTGTTATAGACCAGCACATGCTTAATCGTGAAGCCGACGGGCGGCGTCGAGCCAGTAAGGGCTATCGCCACGAACTCCTGGTCGTCGTCGATGACCAGGCCCGTCTCCCCCTCCAGCAGTTCCACCGTGGTCAGTTGCTTGAAACTGCCGTCCAACCCCACCCTCAGAATGTCTATCTTGTTACCCGTTCTCTGTTCCACTGCCCAGTAGAGGGCATCGTTGCCGTAGAAGACGTGGCGCTCCGTTGGCCAGATGCCCTGCATGAGCCGTAGCGACAGCGTCTTGGATGACAACTCAGCGCCCGTGGCCGGGTCTCGCTGCACGATGGTGTTATCAGCGAACGATATGAGCTCATCGCCGATGCCTCGAAGCCGCACACCGGGCAACGTCAGCTCATCCTCGCCCGACGAGCCAAGCCCGACAGTCATGAGTCTACCGCCGCCACGTGGGTTGCCGAAGAGGTCTCGACTTATGGGAGTTCGGTAGTAGAGCTGGTCGCCAGCGATGATGAACGAAGCCGCCGAGAAGGTGTTGTTGCTCAGTGATGTGCCTGTGATGATGTCCAACTCATCGACATCGAATCAGGTGTTGTCGGACGCCCAGTCAGAACCCCAATCGCGATAAGAGAAGAGCCTGCCATTGAGTGTTACCGGGTAGATGGAGTTCTTGGACCAGCTGGGGGACGTCACACGCCTGAGTACATCAAGCTGGTTGGTTTCCGGGATGTAGCGGAGGATGCCCTTGGTATCGTCCTCCCAAGTGATTTTGAAGCCGGAACCCGTTAAGGACTCGGTCTGCGTGCCAAAGGTGACGCGGTAGAAGATGGCCAGGGCGCCAGAGGTATGGACGGTGTGGGTTCCGGTTCTGGAGTTGACGTATCGGTGGCGAGCAGCAACGGGTGGCTATCGCGAGGGCGCTGGCCAACGATCCTCCACTCCTTTTGCGTGACGAACCTACAGGCGCACTGGACACCGAGAACGGCGACCTTGTGATGAACACGCTGTTCCAGGCCCAGAGCGACCTGAACACTGCCATAGTCATCGTGACGCACGACCCGCGGATTGCAGAGCGGGCTGATCGACGATTAGTCATGACGGACGACCGATTCATCGACGGGAGTTGACGCGCGCGTGTTCGCGAAGTAGCCTTGCTTAAATCTCAATCGTAGAGGAGAGCAATGCTAAACGCACAGGACAACGAACTCCTTTCCAAGGTTGGCCCTGGCACACCTATGGGAACCCTCATGCGCGAATTCTGGATTCCGATTGGTCTTTCCAGCGAAGTAGCGGAACCAGACTGTGACCCCGTCCGCATCTTGATCCTGGGCGAGCAGTTAATTGCCTTCCGTGACAGCGATGGGAAGCTCGGTCTTATCGATAATTTCTGCCCGCATCGTCGCGCCAGCATGTTCTTCGGTCGTAACGAGGAATGTGGCCTGCGTTGCGTGTACCACGGCTGGAAGTTTGACACCAACGGCGACTGCGTCGACATGCCCTCGGAGCCTGCAGAGAGCAACTTCAAGGACAAGGTGAAGATCACTTCATACAAACTGGAAGAGCGCGGAGGCCTTCTGTGGGCGTACATGGGCCCACGCGGCACGGCTCCTGAGCTTCCGCACCTTGAGTCCAACATGGTGGAGAACACCAGCATTCAGATTTACCAGCGCGAGTGCAACTGGATGCAGGCGTTGGAAGGCGATATCGATACCGTCCACACTCTGTTCCTGCACCTAGGCAGCGCCAAGTATGAGGACGCTCCTGAAGGAAGTTGGGCATGGTGGCACCTGCAGAACCGTGCACCCCACTTCTCTGCGGTAGAGACGGACTTTGGGACACTGTACGGCGCGTTCCGCCCCACGGAAAAGGGGACGAACTACTGGCGTTTTGCCAACTTCCTGATGCCTTTCTACGCCATGACACCTCCCGGGGTGCTTGGCCTGGGCAGCAAGTTCCGTGCATGGGTTCCCATGGACGACACCCACACCCTGGCAATTTCCGTGAACGAGGTAGCACCGGGCGGAAGGAAACCACCGGCAGAGGGCAACTGGGCCACCGGCCAGACACAGCTGCACCCTAACGGCACAGGGTTCCTGAACCGCTTCCAGTGTGTTGCTGACAAGGCAAATGACTACTTGATCGACCGTGAAGAGCAGCGAACGAAGACCTATGCTGGTCTCCAGAGCATCTTCATTGAGGATCAGGCTGTCACGGTCAGCATGGGTGAGATTGTGGACCGAACCAAGGAGCGTCTGGGCACCAGCGACCAGATGATCATCCGCACTCGCCAGCGCCTCATCAAGGCTGCCAGAGCCATGATGGAAGGCGAGAACCCGCCAGAGGTGGATCATCCCGAGTTCTATGCTGTACGTTCCGGTGGCGCAATGCTGCCGGTGGGTGTGGACTGGGTTGAGGCCACCAAGGAGCTACGGAAGGCATTTACCGCCCATCCGGAGCTTGACATCGCAGTCATCGGCGGCGTACCAGCCGTCTAACGACTGCTAAGTTTCGTAAAAAACAAGGGCTGCGACTCCCAGTGGGAACCGCAGCCCTTGTTTTTGTTTGTTTATCAAAGAGGGTGGAGACGCCAGGGGGATCTAGCATCCCTGACGCCTCCTGAGGAGGACCTTATATATCCGGGCGGGCCAGGCGGGTTGGTGTCCCGAATCTCTACGCCTGTCTGGTCAAAGTTCTATGGCCTGACCCGCCCCAGGGCTACGCTAACACTGGCGTTGGTGCCACTACCCCAGCCCGCATCAACAACACCGGGCTACCAGCGTGTCGTACAACCCTGTCCGCAACGCTGCCAAGGACGAACCGCCCGACGCCAGAGCGACCATGTGTTGACATAATAACCAAGCTATTCGGCGTCTCCTTGGCAATGTCCACTACCTGGATGGCCGGAGGGCCAGTGACCACCATGATCCGAATCTTTTCCACACCTTCCAGCTTCAACTGGGCTGCAGTCTTATCTAGGGCATCGGTGGACTGCTTCTCCATCTCCTCCGTGAAGTTCTCTGTGGGCCACGGTGCGTACTCCGGCCCCGCGGCATAGGTGGTTGGGAGGCTGATGGAACGGATGAGCAGCACTTCCAACTTCAGCGCCTTGGCTATTGCCATCGCCATTGGGAGGACAGCCTCGGCTAGCACTGACCCGTCCAGCGGAACAATGATGGTCTTCAACTCTGTCTCCGATTCAGGCAAGGCCTCGTCCGTTGATTTGACCACCAACATCGGCGTTGTGGCCAGGTGGATGACCTTGTCGGTCACAGAACCCATGAGCCATCGACCTACTCCACCGCGTCCGTGGGTGGACATCGCGATAAGCGTATCCTCTTCTCTGTCACCCTCTTCGGCGATGATCTCGGCTGGTTTACCGATTCTTGTGCCGTGGCCGATTACCACGTCTTTGAACGTCCGCTTGATTCCATCAAGATAGTCCTCAGACTGGCTACGCAGAGCCGCGCCTACACGATCCATGTATTGACCGACCATGGGGTTTGCGATATCGACGGCGGCGTCACGCTCACCGATCTTGAGCAACTCCACCTTGGCCTTGAGCACCGGGGCCAGTGCCCTCACATACGGAAGAACCCCTTCAGCAACCGTGGACCCGTCCAACGGAACTAAGATTCTCTTTAGCATTCCACTACCTCCTCCGGTATTTTCTGAGGGCTTTTGCCCTTTTCTGGAATCTCCTGCTTATGCTGCCTTGGCTACCTGCCGCTCTGCTGCGCCGATAAACTCATGAACCTTGCGGGGGTGAAGGAGAACGAACTCCTCTGCGTCCGGAAGAATGTATCCACATTGCAGACATCCAATGTACGTTTCGTATATATCGGACTCCGTATGGAGGTCTCCCTTGCACCGGGAACAACTCTTTATCCAGATCATGATGTTCTCCTCGAGCTTTGCCGTCTCTTGCGGCTCGACTTCATCCTAAAGACAGCCGAGAGGCGACATAACCTCCCGGCGAGTAGCGTTGGTGTAGGGCTGAAGTTCAGATGAGTAGTGGTGCTCCTACCCTGATGGGTAGCGATTTCCGCATGGCTACACTACGTGGCCAGCTTTACCGGACGGGTTCCCTGTATAATCGAGGCGGAATCCCAGGATGAGACAGGAGTGCGATGAACGGTCGGCTCTCCGATGGCGAATCAAATACCGGCAACATGCCCCAATCCACCTTTCGACGATTGGAGTGGGCTGGATTTGTTGCGCCTATAGCGTTCCTGGGTATCTACACGTATCTGGTAGAAGGCCCCGCCCATAACCTTATCCACTCCACCTGGGGGTTCATCACCCTGGTGGTGGTATCGGCGGTGATGGTTGTATCGTTCGCTCGATTGATGTTCTTCGGCATACGGCGAATTCATAGTCGACTCGAGAGCGTATCCAGGGTCTCTGAGATGAGGAACGACCAACTGCGGGCGTTGAACGAGGCCAACCTCGCCCTATCGGAAGAGCGATCCGTGGCATCGGTGCTGCAGCGGGTGGTTGACCTGAGCCGGGAGCTTGTGGGCGCACGGTATGCTGCATTGAGCGTTTTGGGCGAGGACGGCAGGCTCTCTGCGTTCCTTACATCGGGGATAGACCAGGAGACTCGTCAGGCCATAGGCTCGCCGCCAGAGGGCAAGGGGTTGCTTGGGCTCATGCTCAAACGCACGGACGCCCTTCGCGTGGAGAGCATCGCATCGCATCCGGATTCTGTAGGGTTCCCTGAGGGCCATCCAACCATGGAATCGTTCCTAGGTATGCCCATCCGTTACAAAGGCGAGGCTGTAGGCAGTCTGTACCTCACGGAAAAGATAGATGAGACAACCTTTGATGATGCGGATGAAGATGTGGTGAAGATGTTTGCCAACCAGGCGGCATTGGCCATCCACAACGCTCGACTCTACGAGCAGATACAAGCGCTTGCGGTGGAGACGGAGCGAATCCGGATATCCCATGAGATGCATGACGGTCTTGCCCAGGTGTTGGGCTACGTGAACACCAAGGCCCAGGCGGTGGAGTCCTACTTGCAGTCCGGCCAACATGAGACCGCCCAGGAGCAGGTGCGAGAGCTAGGCCAGGCCGCGCGCAAGGTGTACCAGGACATCCGTGAGGGGATACTGGCTCTGCGCTCCCAGGTGGCATCGGACAGAAGTCTGCAGGACGTGTTGCAGGAGTATGTTCAGGAGTATCAGCTACAGACAAAAATCCCGGTGCAGGTAGAATTAGCGGTAGACTCAGGCGAGTTGGGGCTGGGGCCGTTGCAGGAAGTGCAGGTGCTCCGAATCGTGCAGGAAGCGTTGACCAACATCAGAAAGCACGCGGGGGCTACGGAGATATCCGTGGGGCTGTTCCCCAGGAAAGACCGCCTGGAGATAGAAATCAGGGATAATGGGACGGGCTTCAATCCCCTCGCCATCAAACGGGGTGAATTCCCACACCTGGGGCTGCAGACGATGCAGGAGCGGGCTGAGGCCATAGGCGGAAAATTTGAAGTGGACAGCGCTCCGGGCCGAGGGACGACTGTCCGGGTTTGGATCCCGGGGGTTGTCTATCCACGAACAGGGGGAGACGCATAGTGAGAGTGATGCTTGTAGACGATCAGCCTTTGGTGCGTAACGGCATAGCTAGCTTGCTGCAGTCCAAGGGCCATCAGGTGGTGGCGGAGGCTTCTAATGGGCGCGAGGCGCTGGCGGTGGTCAAGGATGCTGCGCCTGACGTGATCCTGATGGACATCCGTATGCCGGAGATGGGCGGGTTGGAGACCACACGGCTGCTCAAGGCCCGGTATCCGGGTATCACCATTGTCATGCTCACTGTGTCCGACGATGAACAGGACCTGTTCGAGGCGGTGAAGAGCGGTGCCCACAGCTACCTTCTTAAAGACCTGGAGGCCGCCGAGTTCTTTGAGGCGCTGGATTCCATTCAACGGGGCGAGGCTGTGTTGCCTACTCGCTTGGCTGGCAAGTTGCTGGACGAGTTCCGGACGCAGGCCAAGGCTGTTGCTTCTGCCGATGATGTTGAAGTGCTGAGCGCCCGGGAGCACGAGATACTCGGCCTGGTGGCCCAGGGAATGATGAACAAAGAAGTGGCGGAAAAGCTCTTCATCAGCGAGAACACCGTGAAGTACCACATGAAGAATATCCTGGACAAGCTGCACCTGCAGAACCGTGCGCAGGTTATCGCATGGGCTGTTCGACAGGAAGACCGAGGCGGTTCCGGCCGCTAAGTCGTCGAGAACCACCCTTCGCCACGCAATCCCCAGCTACACATTTGTTTCTACTTGCTCCTTTTCACCCACTACCCTCGCGGGTAGTCCTACGCCCATCGCTGCCCCACCCTGACGCTACTCTCCCGGTGATTACGCCGTGTACAACCCATCGCTAGGATGAGTGTGTCGGTGTTTGGCGAGGTTCCAAACACAGTGGGACGAGCTATATGACTATCGATGGAAAAGTGAATCGGGTTGGACTGGGCGTGATGCTTGTGGTCTTCAGCATCGCCGCGAGGACATGGCTGGAAGAGGCCATCCGAGGCGTAGGGCTTGTAGCGATCACTATCGACGGTCGATCACCGGAAGCTTCGGGCAGCCTTAGAGCGTTTCAGGGCGATGTGGTTGTCGTTGGCTCAAGTTCTGAGGATGTGAGCTTCAACCAGACGGTGAGGGAAGTAGGGCGTGTCAGACCCAATTGTTTGGTTCTGGCGGTGGAGGATGACCGTCAGACGGTGTTCTGTGTACAGGGAAGGCCGCTTTGTAGGGGCTGTGGAGAGCCTGGAAGCCGGATTGCTGAACCAGGCAGCGCTTGTTATAGCTGTGATGGCGCTACAACATAGGGGAAACGAAGAAGGGGGCAGCCATGACGATGACACGGGTGGAACTAGAAGCGTATCCGAAACCGTTGATCTTGCGCGATGGCAGCAAGGTGGAGCTGAGGCTGTGGCGGGAGCAGGAGACGGTGAAGACCGCTATCAGGACAATCCAGGGTGGCGGTGTCTTTGGTTGGGCTGCGGTGTTGAATCCACCTACCGCCGTGACTTCCGCCCATACACTATCGAACACAACGCTGATTGCCATAGGCGGCGCTAAGCTACGGGAGTTGCTCATCCACGAGAGTCCGCTGGCTTACAACATGATGGCCGAACTCTTCGGTGTGGTTGGTGAACGGGTTCGCGTTACCGGGCACGCACAAGCCATGGAGGAAGCGGTGACCGCCGCAGGGATGGAACTGCTCTAGCTAGCGCTAGGCGTAGTAGCGCACTTCCACTCGATTGCCTTCCGGATCCAGTAGGTAGACGGAGGTGCCGTTGCCCTTTGCCCCCCAACGGGTGACGGGCCCCTGCTCTACAGCTACGAATTGGGCCTCCAGGCGACCCGTCAGCTCAGCAAACCCCGCCTCAGATGTCACCATACAAAGATGGTTCATCGCTTCAACGCCTGCGGACTGGGCAGAGTCACCTTCCGGAATGGGCATGAAATCGATAATTGTGTCCTTGCTGATGCGTACGGAAGGGAAGGTCACCTTCCCGGATTTGAACTCGTCGACGCGTGCCGCAGTCAGCCCGAGGACATCGCAGTAGAAGGCCAGAGTGCGGTCAATGTCCTTAACGTTTATCGCCAAATGGTCGAGCCCGGTGTACTCCATGATGTTCCTCAACTGAAGATGCCGTGTATAGGCAACAGTATACCGCACGCATGAACGAGCCATTGGAAAGGCGAAGATAGGCTCTGAAATTGGAATTGTTATTCTTATGAAATTTAAATGAAACACAATTGTTATACGATGAATTTCAAGTATATATCAAATATAAAACTCCATTAGCCATAAAGTGCGACGACAGAGCCAAATGATGAGTTTTAAAGACTGAAACCAATCAGCAGTCTATTTGCCCGAATCCATCGTATTATTCAATGGCATTCTTGATTCCGGAGGAGTGGATGACCGATCGAACTCGATTTTTGGCGACGTTTCGCGGACTGGTTCTTGTTACAGGCGTCTTCGCGTTGCTGCTGATTGGGGTTGCTTGCAACGGCTCCACTGGTGAAGGCGAAACATCCACTGAAGCCCAGCCCAGCGGCGCATCCTCTCTTTCCCCCTCTGCTGCTGCCGGTACTACGGAGGGCACGCAGTTCATTGCAGAGAAGCCCACCGCTGTAGGGGCAATATCCGAGTCATCGATAGACAATGAAAATTTACCTTTGGCGCTACGTGACACTGATACATTAACTTCGACTCAAATTGGATCGCCAGCAAAGTCTGAGCCTCTGACAACCTCATCGATCCAAACGGAGCCGATTGTACAGTCGAACACTGCAGTGGCTGCGCCCGTAGCTATAGCGGTACCTGCGCGGAAGATAGGCTACAAGGTAGGTGAGCAGGCTCCAGACTTCACATTGTTCTCCGTTGATGGGAAAATCCATACGATTTCAGATGCCACAGCGTCGGGAAAATCCGTGTTGTTGTACTTCTTTGCTTCCTGGTGACCCCACTGTAATGCCGAGTTTCGGCATCTACAAGCGCTCCACCCCAACTACAAAGACGACGTACTGCTTCTGGGTATAGATACGGACGCTTTTGAAAAGGCGGACTATTTGGCGCGCTGGGGGGCGAGTCGAGGCTTCTACTGGCCCCTGACCACCTTCGATCGCGAAGCCCTGGTGGCTTACAACGTACGTACGCAGTCGACCAAGATCGGTATCGACCGCAACGGCGTCATCGTACTGCGAGAGGGCTATGGCACCAGCAGCGCTGGTACGTGGGTTGAATGGCTGGACATGCTGTCTGAGTGAACATAGCTGGGTACGGCTGAAATGGATGTTAAACGGCTCCTTCAAACGAAGGAGCCGTTTATTTGATTCTCCCTTAGGTAACCGCAGGCATATGGGTCAAGGGCATCGCCCTGGCTAGTCGATGACTGAAGCTACGCGATCCTTGATCTGCTTCACCAGATCTGCGTCCAACGCGCCCTTCTGGATGACACTGATGTTATCGGCGATGTGCTCCAGGCTCTGCGTCCCGGCGATGATCGAATTGATGTAAGGATGGCTGACCGTAAACCGAAGCATCATCTCCATCGGGTCGATCTCCGGTGCCAGAGAGGCCAGGTCTGCCGTCTCCCACCGGTCTTTCACCTTGGGGCCGGTCTGCCGCTTGGCTGCGTCCTCCAGGCCAGGTGTGCCCAGGGCCACGCCGCCGCGGATGATGGTGCCGATGCCCTTTTCAAACGCTCGTCGAATAACGTCTTCATGCTCCGGTTCCATAGCTGAGTAAGGTATCTGGAAGGTGTCAAAGATGCCCATCTCAATGAACTCCTCAATGTAGGGCAGCACGGTGGAAATGCCGATGAACCGGGCCTTTCCCTGGGCCTGGATCTCTTTCAGCGTGTTGATGGAATCGTGAGTGCGGACATCGTCGGGCGTTGCGTTGTGTAGCTGCAGGATGTCCACGTGGTCGGTCTTAAGTCGCTCCAGACTCTGGTTGATGCAGTTCATCATGCCCTCGTGCGACCAACCGGAGTGGTCGGGGTCGTTGCGCCACCAGTGACCGCACTTGGTCGCCAACACATACTCGTCGCGGCGGTGCGATACGAAGCGGCCGATGAACTCCTCGCTGCGGTCATAGCACCAGGAGGTATCGATGAAGTTGACGCCGGAGTCCAGCACAGCGTTCAGCACAGCGCCGGCATGCTCCTCTGTTGGCAGCCTGCCGCCGTTTGCTATGGTGTCCTTGAGTTCCATGGCGCCGAAGCCGAGGTTGGTCACTTCCAGGCCTGTGCGGCCCAGTACCGATGTTTTCAGCATGGTTCCTCCCTTAGTGTGTACAGGCATTGTATTTGTGCGTGTAGCGGCCAGCAAGACGTCTAAGCAACCAACTCCACGGTGCCTGCCGTGCCGTCCACCCTGATGCGCATGCCGTCTTGCACTCGCGAGGTCACACCAGCGATGTCCAAAACGCAAGGAATCTTGTACTCGCGGGCTACGATGGCCGTGTGTGAGAGCGGGCCGCCACCTGCGGTAACGACTGCTGAGATACGAGAGAACAGGATGGACCAGGCCGGCGATGTGCTGGTGCACACCAGGATGTCTCCTGTCTCAAGCTTGCCTGCTTCACTCAGAGTCTTCACAACCACCGCGCGACCCTCAACAACACCCGCACTGGCTGCAAGACCCTTGAGGACCTCGCCCTTTGTGAGCACTGCTGGCCCGGTAGTGGCGACGTTTGCCGTGGCTTCGTGCTTTCCACCGATGTTGGCCGGCGGGTTGGTTGCCATCCGTGCGGCATGCTCTGCACGCCTCGTCGCAACGAGTTGCTTCCATGTGGCCTGGTCTGGATTAGCCGATGCCTTTTCAATCTCTTCAATGTGTAGGTAGAAGATATCGTCGGAAGTTTTCAAAACACCATGGTCAACAAAGACTTGACCAGCAACCAGGCAGGGCATTCTGAGGCTACCAGTCATGGTCATCTGCCAATACCCGCGGGATTCTTTGATGGGGACATACTGACTGGCGACCTCAAGCACACGGTTGAACTGAGCAAGTTTCTCTAGCTTTCCCTCTAATCGCTTCTGAAGGCGCCGCGTAGTTGCACGTCGAATACGTGCGGACTTGATTGTTGCCAGATGGGGGTCGGGTTCGTCACAAGCTGCTGCACGTTGCAGTTCGTCCAGTACCATTTGGAGATTCTCTACTTGAGTAGGTGTGGTCAACTCGAACCAGACCTCCGCTCTGAACCCATATTGCTCTATGTACTTCGCCAGTCCTTTTGAGAACAGTGCGCCGTTTGGAGTCGCTGCGAGAGTCGTAATGATATCAGCCGCATCGATTGTCTGAAGGCGCTTTTGCAATTCCGGGTTGTTGCGGAGGATGTTCGCTAGCTGCCACATCTGGGCATCGGCGGAAGTCGTCCGGTTGGAATACCCACCTTCCAGCTCCTCTACCAAGGCACCGGCGTCCTCATCGAACTCTGCCTGGCAGAAAGCCACTAACGGGAGGTGAGCAGCCATCATCGGCCCAGCTGCCACCATCGTCAGGTCGAACCCGTCTGCCGCCAGGTCAACCAACTCCCTCAATCGGGCAGCCATCGCGGGGAGCGGCATTGAGGGGAATGTACTGTTTTTGATCGTATGAGAGCTTTTGACGACTATCGGCTCATGTTCCGCTTTCCAGGATTTCCACAGGTTTGGAGCCTCACGGGTGAACCGTTCTCGAATTGCCTGGAGCTCCGGCGCAACGGTGGTTGGAGGCGTTGGTGGGCGTTGGGGAATATACATATAGCCATGGGGATGGACGATGGTATCGATAAAGTGTCCGCCAGAAACGTGGACGAAGTCTTTAGGGCCATTTCGCGACCATACCGTAGAGAGGTAATCAATAGATAGTGGTGTGGAGGCGAAAGGCGTGTGTTGTGAATTCCACCAATACTCACGTTCAGCAATCTCTGCGTTGGGCCATTCCACGGGGAAATCGGAGCCATTCTCGTAGTGGTAGGTGGTTGTCAGTGCTGCCATCATCGCCTCCCCTTGAGTTGTGATCGCTTATTTCCCGGCCAACAGTGGCCGTAGGTCACGGATGCTGGTCACCTTCTCGATGTTCAGCATCTTATCGATAAGCTCTTCCGTGGGGCCCTTGCCCAGCACCGGCGTCATCAGGTCCAGTGCCTTGGTGGTAACACCTGCTGTGTCCAGCGGGTTCTGAGGTGTTCCCGGCGCGTACTTGGTGTGATGCGTCAACGTGCGACCGTCCTTGGTTGTCACCTCAACGATAGCCTGACGGGGTGCCTCGGCCATGACCAGGCTGGCGTCAGGGATAACTTCTACGAGTGACTTCAGTTCAATGGCGGCGGGGTCTGACATCCGCTCGTAGTCGTGGGTTGATACGAAGGAGATGCCATCGTCGATCAGCATCAGCGCGATGCAGTGCCTGATGTTCACGTCTGGCATCGCACGATCGTTGACCACGCCCGCGCCGTCGGTAGGGAGCTTGGCGATAACCTTGGCCACGTCGGAGGCTTTTACGCCATCGCGTGACATAATCGTCGACAGCGCGTCCATCGCCGACTGTATGGGGTAGCCGACCGAGTAGGGCTTGATGGCGGTGGCTGCAATGCTGAACTCGATTCCCAAACGGTCCATCAGCGCTTCCGGGTGTGGGTCTGTAGAGAACGCCTGCAACACGTTGTGCTCGCCCTCCAGCACGTCAGGGACTCCGGTGAACCCCGCTTGCACCATGGTGGCGGCTGTAACGCCGTTTCGCGCGCCCATCCCAGAGAAATCAAACGCTTTCTCAATATGCTCCTCGTCGCGCACCCACGCCCAGATGCCAGAAGCCTGCTGAGCCGCGTAGGACAGCACGTAGCGCATCTCTGTGGCGTTGAGCTTGGCTATGGACGCCGCTGCGCCCGTTGCACCCCACGTTGAGCCGAGGCCTTCCGCGCTGCGATGGGTCTTGCGTACCAAATCCGCGTTCATGGCGTGGAGCATTCTGACGGCCAGGTCGTAGCCCAGGGCCACTGCCCGCAGCAGCTCCGTGCCCGTTGCGCCATCGCGTTCCGCCATTGCCCAAGCCGCCGGGATTACGCTGCAACCCGGGTGGGCCTTGGACGATGGATCGAAGTCGTCGGTCTCATCGGAGTGACCGAGCATGCCGTTGGCCATAGCTGCGTTGGCTGCTGATGTGACATCGCCCGTGGTCATCAACATCGATTCGGGAGTACCGCCCAAGGTGCGCACGTACTGCAATGCCATCTGCCCAGGCTTCAGTGTGCTGCCGGACACGATTGCGGCAAGGCTGTCCAGGATGCGGTGCTTGGCCTCCCGGTCCACGTCAGGCGGCAGCGGGCGGTTGCGCGCCTCCGCCATGTAGGCTGCCAGGTTGCCGGTGAGGTTGAAGTCAGATTGGCCGATGACCATGGTGCTCCCTTCGAGTGTCAGCTTCAGATAGGTATGCGCATTAGTATATCGATACCTGCAGACGTAGCAAGGGACACCTCTACCCCCTCAGGAGAGATGTCCCTAATAGCCACGCGATGGAGTTAGCAAAGAGGTTATCGCCAACGACGGATTGCAAGAATAGAACACGTGTTCCATAATTGTCAAGCGTTGTCTGGCGTAATGTTGATTCAGGGGAACCCCTCTGGCAAGGGGCCTTGGAGGATGTGCCCCCAATACTAATGGGAGCGAATTGATGATTGAAGTTTCCTGGCAGGCGTTACTCATAGCGATTGCGGTGGTATCACTGGCGGCGGCGCTGGCGTACTGGATAGGGCTCGTCAAAGGCGGTCGACGCGCCACCCTCCGACACGAGGCAACCACCAGCGACCACTTGAAGCGCAGTCGACAGACGCTGGGCGGGCGGTTTGCTGAGCAGATGGCTCCTTACTTCGATGAGTTCGACTATGACCCCACGGAGGCACGTTTTCTCGGCAGCCCCATCGATTTCGTGGTGTTTCCAGGCATCGCGACGGGCGAACCACGGGGCATTGTGTTCGTTGAGGTGAAGAGCGGCAAGGCGCAGCTCGATAGCGGGCAACGCAAGCTACGCGACATCGTGGAGCGGGTGGGGAGCAAGGACATCCGGTTTGAGACGATACGACTGCTCAAAGACGGTGCTTAATAACCCACGTCTTCCAAGAAGATGGGATC
The DNA here is from genome assembly GCA_029936935.1 of Dehalococcoidia bacterium. Lineage (GTDB taxonomy): Bacteria > Chloroflexota > Dehalococcoidia > Lucifugimonadales > UBA1127 > UBA1127. Next base: position 38,348 of record JAPYRQ010000010.1, read on the forward strand.
GTTGCGCCACTCGTTCCACACCTGCACCCACACCTCAAGGAAGATCTCCCGACCGAACACCTCTTCCATCTGAAGTCGCGCCGCCGTGGACACGTCCTTCATAGCGCCGCCGCCCTTGCCGATGAGTATGCGACGCTGTGAGGCCTTGTTCACGTACACCACTACCTGGATGTAGTCCTTCAACCGACTGACGCCGTCCGCCTCCTGGAACTCCTCGACCTCAACGGCGGTGTCGTAGGGTATTTCCTGACCAAAGGTGCGGAAGAGCTGTTCACGTACTAACTCCGAGGCGAGATAACGCTCTGAGCGGTCGGTGACTTCATCCTCGTCATACTCGGCTTCACGCTGGGGCAGTCGCTCGACCATGAGTTTGGTCAGCAGCTCTGTGCCATCGGATTGGATCGCACTGATGGGCACAATCTCCATGTCAGGATTGAGTGCTAAATACTTCTCCATGAGGGGGAGGAGCGAGAGTTTATCGATAGTGTCTACTTTGTTCATGACCAGGATGGTTGGCGTCTTTTCCTGGGTCAGGACTTTCAGCAGGGCTTTTTCAATGTCGCCGGGCGGCTTGGGCTCCACCACCAACAGCGCCAGGTCTGCAGCGAGCATGGCTTCCTGCACATGGCTCAGCATGCGGCGATCCAGGGCGTCACGTGTGCGGCGCATGTAGCCGGGCGTGTCCCAGAACACGATCTGGTAGCCCTCATGGGTCAGGACGCCAAGAAGCTGCTGGCGAGTGGTCTGGGGTTTGGGCGATGTGATGGCGAGTTTCTGGCCGAGCAGCGCGTTCAGGAGGGTGGACTTACCTACGTTGGGTCGACCCATGATGGTAACGAAGCCCATACGGTGAGGAGGGGGCTTGGGTTGGCGCTTCTTGGGTTCTGAAGGGCTCGCCTTCTTACGGGGCGGCTTTGCGGGGGCTTTCTCTTCTGTCATACGTAATAGAGGACTGCTGACGCAGCCCTGACTAGGCTTTCTCTCGCTTGAAATAGGCAACCGTTGCGCCGGAGGCGATGCCGGGCTCGTCCGGATCAAAGCTGTCTACGTACTCGGTCTCGGTGACGGATACTAATTCCCAACCATCGTCGCCCAGGGCGTTCAGAACTTCTTCATAGGAAACGGTGCGGTCAGAATTCTGTTCTTCGTCTTCAAACTCTATGACTCGATATTCCCATTTGGCCATTGGATGCTCCTGATGTTCAAGTAACAATAGGGTATGCGCAATACGGTGCGGGCGTCCACTCTGGAACGCCCGTGATGGTGGTAAGGGGTAGTTATCGGACTAACGGCCCTGGGCGATCTGGTAGATCTTGCCTTCTGCCTTGATGTCCGGTGCGTAAATCAATTCTGTCTGCTGAAGCTCACGGATGTTGAAGGCACCTACCATTCCCATGCAGGCCCTGAGTGCGCCCGTCAGGTTCATGGTGCCGTCCGTCCGCGAGGATGGCCCGAAGAGGACTTCTTTCAATGTACCCTTGGTGCCC
>JAPYRQ010000011.1 GCA_029936935.1 Dehalococcoidia bacterium
GTTCAGAACCATGCGACGCTGGTGGTATGGGCAGTGTTCCAGGGCCTGACGATGGGAGTGTTCTTCCAGCTTCAGGCCATTCTGGTACCCGCCTACTTCGGACGAGAGCACATAGGTGCCATCCGCGGAATCATGTGGATGCCTATGACGATTGCGGCGGGAATCGCGCCGTTGACCATTGGTTGGCTCCACGACCTGCAGGACTCCTACAACGGAGGGTTTCTGCTGGTCATGGCCTTCTGGTTACTGGCAGCGGCATTAGTGTTCGCCAGCAAGCCGCCCAAGCGACCTGATGCCTCTCAGACCTCATAACAGAGAAGAGGCCCCTCCTTTTGAAGGGGTCTCTTTAACTAGTCTCCCGTAACAGAAGGACCTAGGCCCTAGCCGAGTAGGGCTGTTACCCCTGCCACTTCATCAGCGGTGAGCTTCCACTCGGTGGCCTTGGCGTTGGCCACGACTTGCTCCGGCTTCGTCGCTCCAGCGATGACGCTGGGGATTGTGGGGTTGGCCAGCAGCCACGCAAAGGCCAGTTCCGCAGTGGAGTGGCCTCGCTCACCGGCAAAGGAACCCACCTTGCCCAGCACATCCCAGTTCTTATCGCTCATGTAGCGGTCTTTGAACATCGGCGTCTTGGCAAACCGAGTGCCCTCCGCCGGGTCGACGCCCTGGGAGTACTTGCCCGTCAGGAACCCCCCAGCCAGCGGAAAGAAGGGGATGACGCCCACGTTGTACTTCTCTGAGAACGGCACCGCCTCCGCTTCAACGTCCCGCACCAGCATGCTGTACTCAACCTGCAGGCATGAGAACTCGTACAAGCCCTGATTTCGTGACGTGTGGATGGCCTCTGCAAGCTGCCACGCGGTGTAGTTGGATGCGCCAATGTATCGCACCTTGCCCTGATGCACCAGGTCATCCAACGCCCGTACGGTCTCTTCGATGGGTGTGTTGGGGTCCCAGCGATGCATGTAGTACACATCGATGTAGTCGGTCTGCAGGCGACGCAGGCTTTGCTCCACCTGCTCCATGATGTGCAGGCGGGATGCCCCACCCATGTTCGGCTTAGCAGGCGGCGTTCCGGGAGGGCCACCAGCCACGTTGAGGCCGACCTTGGTGGCGATGATCATGTCCTGGCGATGCCCGCCCTTGGAGATGACCTCGCCAATGATCTCTTCCGATTTTCCTGCCGAGTAGGCGTTTGCTGTGTCCAGGAAGTTCACCCCGGACTCCAGACACTGGTTCAACACGGCCTTCGACTCATCGAAGTCGCTGCGTCCGCCAAAGTTGTTCGTACCAAGCCCGATTGTCGATATCTCCAGGCCCGTGTTTCCAAGTCGTCGATACTCCACTATTGCCCTCCAGTTGTTTTATCACTTGCAAGTTGTTTGAGCGCGTCGCCGTCCATGCGGAAGGTGCGCCAATCATCCATGACCTCAGCCCCAAGCCCCTTGTAGAAGCGAGCGGCGTTCTCGTTCCAATCCAACACCGACCACTCCAGCCGGCCGCACCCGCGCTCCACGGCGATGTTTGCCACGTGGGACAGCAGCAGCTTCCCAAGCCCGTTGCTGCGATGCTCCGGGATGACGAAGATGTCCTCCAGGTACATGCCACGCTGCCCCAGGAACGTGGAATAGTTGTGGAAGAAGACAGCGAACCCGGCAGGTTCATCACCAGCAAAGCCGATTGCCACCTCTGCGCCGGGGTTGGCACCGAACAACGACTCACGTAAGTCCGCCTCCGTGGCTGTGACCTCATCGCTGAGTAACTCGAACTCCGCCAAGCCTTTGATGAACGTCAGAATCAACGCCGCGTCGGCAGGAGTCGCAGGACGGATATGGAAGTTGTTGTCTTTGCTCAATCAATTCTACCCAAATGGTTTCGGCGCATCGCATATACTATCGCAAGTTCAAGTTTGAGGCATTTCGGGAGGGAGTCTATGTCACTCACAGGAGAAGTCGCTCTGGTTACCGGAGCCGCCAACGGGATGGGTCGAGCCATCGCCATTGATTTTGCAAAAGAGGGCGCCAGCGTCGTCGCAACCGACGTCAACAAATCGATGCTGGACACGGTCATCGCTGAGATAACGGCTGCAGGCGGGGTGGCCATCGGGCTGGAAGCGGACATCGGCAAGATGGAATCGATACCAACCATGATTCAGGCCGCCAACGACGCCTTTGGGCCGGTGACCATCCTGGTAAACAACGCGGGGATAAACCGTTACGCGCTGCTGTTCGACGTGACCGAGGACGACTGGGACCGCTTCTTCGACGTGAACGCCAAGGGGGCTTTCTTCGCCATGCAGCAGGTTGCTGCAGAGATGGTTGAGAGAGGCCAGGGCGGACGCATCATCAACATGGGTTCTGTTGCCGGCAAGGGCGCTCCGGGCAACGCCAACGCCGCTTACGCCGCCACCAAGGGAGCTATCATCGCGATGACCTATGCAGCTGCCCATCAGCTAGCGCGCCACGACATCACCGTGAATGCCATCTGCCCCGGGCCGATACAGACCGACATGGCTGAGACGGCCCTCAAGATGCGATCAGAGGCAACAGGGGTTGAGCTTGAAGAGCTTCGACAGCGCAACATCGATAGTGTGCCGCTGGGGAGGATGATACCCCCGGAGGATGTTGCAATGATGGCCACATTCCTGGCCGGGCCCGGCGGTCGCAACATCACCGGCCAAACCATCAACGTGGATGCCGGTCAACGGATGGACTAGTCAGGGCTATGCGTTGTCAAAACGAAGAAGGGCTGGCGATTTGCCAGCCCTTCTTGTTCTATCCCAAAATCTTCGGTGCTGAGACAACACCTATGTCATAGTCCTAATCGCCACCCTGGGTGAAGCGCTAAGCTCTTCCTACCACTTGCGGGTGTATTTGGAGATGCTCCGTAGCTCCTGGGGTGGGTTCATCTTGGAGCCTCGAATGGTGTAGGAGACCTCACCCACATACACGCTACCCTCGGAGTCCACAGTAATGCCGTGGGGCGCGATGAACTGCCCAGGGCCGCTGCCCTCCTCCGGGCTGCCGAAGCGACATACCAGCTTGCCGTCCAGGTCGTAGATGCCAACACGGTGGCCAAGCCCCGGGGCGTCGTCCACGCCTGCGATGCCGTTCAGCTCGCCGATGTAGATGTGATCCTGCCACAGCATCATGGAGTCCGGGCGGTGGATGTTGTTCCACATGGTCTTGAAGTTGCCCTGGGCGTCAAACACCTGCACGCGATGGGGCTCGCGGTCGACGACGTACACGTTGTCCTTCTCGTCGATGGCGATGTTATGTGGCCGGATGAACTGCCCTGCGTCGATGCCGGAACTGCCCCAGGAGAACTTGTACTTGCCATCGCCGGTGTAGACGTGGATGCGTGCGTTGCCGTAGCCATCGGAGATGTAGATGTCGCCGTTGCTGGGCATGATTGCCGCAGAAGTCGGGCGATTGAAGGGCTCACCGCCCCACTTGGGTGACGGGTGGTCGCGCTCGCCTATCTCCATCAGCTTCTCGCCCGTAGATGAGAACTTCTGGATCGTGTGGATGCCATCGTCGGCGATGAGCAGCGTATCGTCGTAGGCGCAGTACAGCCCGTGGGTGCGGTTGCTGAATTGCCCCTCGCCAAATGTGCGCAAGAAGTTGCCCTCCTTATCGAACACGACGACCGGGTGCTCACCCCGCGTCAGGAGGTATACGTTGTCCTTGGAGTCCACAGCCACACCGGGGCATTCCACGTAGGTAATGCCGTCCGGCTCCGTTCCCCAACCTTCTACATACTCATACAAAAAACCGTTCTCACCATAGACCTCAGCCATAACCCACCCCTTAAAAATTAAAGTTTAGATTTCCTTCCCCTACCGTACCCTCGAGCGGAATTGCGCTATGCTAGTTTTCTACGCAAGCACTGTCAAACATACACAAGGAGTAGACATGGAATTGACACCCAAGACACTGGATTTCGTCAAAGAAAACTCCTTTGCTGTCCTGTCCGCCCTCCGCAAGAACGGCGCGGCTCAACTCAGCGTGGTCAACACCGACCCCTTCCGTGATGGCGTGGCGTTCACGACGCCGAACGGTCGGGCGAAGCTCAATAACCTCCGTCGAGACCCTCAGTGCTCGCTACTGGTATCTCAGAACGATTGGCGAGGGTACGTCGTGCTTGAAGGGCGAGCAACCATCATGGACGCCGAAAACACCAACGCCGATGAACTGCGCGATGCGTTTCGAGAGGTGTTCCGCGTTGCCAGCCACTCAGAGCACCCCAACTGGCCCGAGTACGACCAGGCCATGATCGACGACAACCGCGCAATCGTCATCGTCGTCCCAGACCACGTGTACGGCACGGCGGTGTAGGGCCGCTCGCACCTTCGTCATTGACAAAGCCCAAGTCCGGGATTACGTTGCGGAAATTTGGGTCTAGGCAAGACAAGGGGGGAGGGGAAGACATGCTGACAGTAGAAGAAAATCAGCTAATGACTCGGGTCGGTCCCGGCACACCGATGGGTGAGGTGCTCCGTCGCTACTGGGTACCCGCTACTCTATCCACGGAACTTCCTGCCCCGGATTGCCCACCAGTCCGTGTACGCGTCCTTGGCGAGGACCTGGTGGCCTTCCGGGACACCAACGGGGATGTCGGGCTCCTCGATAACTACTGCCCCCACCGTCGCGCAAGCTTGTTCTTCGGTCGAAATGAGGAGTGCGGCCTGCGTTGCGTGTATGACGGCTGGAAGTTCGATATCAACGGCGATTGTGTTGATATGCCGTCAGAGCCCGCGGAGAGTAATTTCAAAGACAAGGTCAAAATCACGGCTTATCCGGCTTACGAAGCGGGCGGCGTGGTATGGGCATACATGGGGCCAGCGGCGCTCATGTCGCCTCGTATGACGTTTGAGGTGCTGGGGCTCCCGGACGATCAGGTCATGGTGAACCGCAACTATTCTCTGTGCAACTTCGTCCAGGCCATGGAAGGCAGCATAGACAGCTCCCACATCGGGTTTCTCCACCGGAACCTCAACGAACTCGACATGAACGGTTTCGATGATGGCACCGACGAGTTGGGATTCCCTTCCACCAAGATGTCCACCAAGATCCGAGGCGCCTTCCGTAACCCTCACCTCAGCGTACAGAAAACCGACTATGGCATCAGGTACGCTGGAATTCGAACGACGCCGAACGGGCATCAACATCTAAGGATTACGGCCAATATTTTTCCATTCTTCAACATGATTTCCAGGCTTCCGGATCAGGGCGTAGGCCTGTCATGCTTCATGCCCGTGGACGACGAGACCCATTATCGGTACAACATCTCAGGGAAGTTAGGTCGTCCGTTCACGCCTGAGGAGAGAGCATCCCGCGGTGAGTCTCCCAGGGGCATCGACGAGAATGGTCAGCCCTTGCGAGGGAAGTGGAACGATTTCCTCATCGACAGGAAGATGCAGAAAGAGGTCAGCTACACCGGCATCACCGGCGTCAATACACAAAACCAGGCCGTAACGGAGAGCATGGAGTCGATTACCGATCGCTGGAACGAGCATCTTGGCACAACAGACGCGGCCATCATCCACGTACGACGAGCCCTAGTAAACACTGCCCGACAATACCAGGAGGGCGATGACCCCCCGCCGATACCTGCCGACATCATGCACGATATCCGAGCCCATGAGGAGATCGTCCCGGCCGGTGCCGACTGGCGACTCTACGGTGCGTTCGCTGGCGAGTACAGAGAAGTTACTGTGAAGTAGCGTTCAATTGGCATAGAAATAGCAAAGGCCCCCACATGCGTTCATTGAAATGTGGGGCCTCCCTATGTCCGTCAGGGAATATAGGTGAAGGGCTAGCCCTTCTGGATGTTGCGATAGGCGTTGGAGCCTGCAACTGCCGCCGGTAGGCCACCCATCAGGTACGCCACGCCAACAGCCTCAGTGATCTCCTCCTCGGTAGCGCCCAATCCACGAGCACGGTTGGCCAGGTTGGTCACGCCGCCCTCATGGTTCAATAGGGAATCGCAAATCAGCATCATCAACGTCTTCACCTTCGTGGAAAGAGCGCCATCCTTCATGATGGAATCGCGACCGGCACCTATTACGGCCGAAAGCTCCGCCGCGTGCTCGTCGAGGAGTTGCTGGAAGTTAGCTGGCTGTGCCTGTGTCATACGTTGCCTCCCTAAGATTTGGGTAAAAGAAAATAATGTAGGCACGTAGGGTAGCAAAGCACGAGAGGGGAGTCCAGAAGATACGAGGTATTTGGGGGAGGCCGACCATGCCCCTTGCCTTAGCGATAAGCCAGAGTAGGTGGAGTCCCGGAGCGCCAACCATGGATGCAACAATAATGGATCCAAGGCTAAACCCCATCACACCCATCGCCAGCCCGATGCCGGTGCTGCCAACGGAATAGGGGATCATTATTTTGCCCATACCATCACCCCAATGGCGAGTAAATCGCCGATGAAAACATCATACAGGATTTGGCTAGGCCGCTTGGAGGGAGAGCCGGAACTTGCGCCGAGACTGGTCTCGTTTGGTCATTTCCTGGGCGCTATCGGCCTGTTGATCGGCATTCATCTCGGCAACAAAGGGGAGGTCACTCATCAAACGCCAGATGGGAAGCGCTTCGTTCAGGTGTATGACCAGGGCGGTGTCTCCCGTCATGGACGGAATCACCTTCTCTACAATCCCATCCGCTTCTTCCATCAGCCATTGGTGCAGCTTCAATACCATGGCCGGTTCCATAGGAGCTTCAATAATGAGCTCCGCATCCATCACACGCGTGTCCAGTTCTAAAGGAGTGACCGGCGTAGGCTTATCAATAACATCGGGATCGGGGTCTTCATCGCTCTCACTGTCTGAGTTATAGACAGACATGCTCGCCAGTCTTTCGGCGGCGGCGTCAGCTCGTGCTTCGTCACGTGCCTGGCTCACAGCACTATGGTTCATCAGCGGGCCAGATTCCGGCGGAGCAGGCTCAGTCGCAGCGGCTTCCGGGGAGGGAGTCTGAATCTCTGTGACCAGCTTTGTTGCCATAGCCGGGGACACCATGACTCCCCCACGGGCCACATAGTGCATGGCCTGTACAACCATTTCAGTATCTTCGTTCTTCAGCAGGTATCCTCTGGCGCCACACTTCAAGGCATTAACCAGATCAGACTCCTGGTCTGAAATGGTATTGATGACCACGTTGGTTCCGGGGACTTCGGCCTGGAGTCGTCTCGTGGCCTCTTCACCGTTACACTCAGGCATATGCAAGTCCATAAGAATGACATCAGGACGCACAGCCTTCGCCTTTTCAACGGCCTCGTTTCCGTCTGAGGCTTCCTCCACAATCTCCAACGAGGGTTCCTCAAAAAGAGCAACCAACAACGCCATCCGATACTTCAGATGGTCATCCACAATCATTACTCTGATTCGACCCATGGTCATATCCTCTTGCGCCCGTGCTATTATCATATTCCACCTATATTGCCGTTAAGTCTAGGCAGCTTTACGTTTGGCCTTTGTCTCGTTAAGTCTTCTGGCGATGGTTTCTGCAGATTGCTCCAAGGTTATGCCGCATTGGAAACACTGCAGATAAATTCCGCAATGGTCTCTATCCAGAAACAGGTCTCCGCGACATTTTGGGCAAGATTTGAAAAGCATCACCACCTCCACTACGACCTCTCAGGCCCTAAGGAAGACCGTAACTGCGTCTTCCCCATTGACCGAGCTGAGGAGTTGGTCAAAGACGGAGTCATTGGCAGTTTGGCAGACACCTACTACTCCTTCATGGGTTTCATTCAGGAACCGGAGATCCTTGCGAAGGAAACAGCCCCTGAAGTAGCTCGGTTGCTAAAGGCTGATGGCGTGGACGCTGTAGTCCTGACCGCTACCTGACCCATCTGCAATCGGTCCGGTGGACTGATAGCAAGGGCGTTTGAAGCAGAAGGCATCGCCACAGTGCTGGTGATGATGAACAGCGGGCTGGCAGAGGTGCTTGAGCCTCCCCGCGTAGCAAGGGTTCGTTTCCCCTTCGGTCGACCGATGGGAGAGCCCAGCAATCCTGACCAGAGTCGCGTCATCCTGGAGGACGCCCTGGAGATACTGGAGACCGCCACCAAACCCGGAACGGTGGTACACCTCCCCTATCGATGGCGTCGAGAGGACTACGCCCAGATACGCCAGGATCGCGCAAAGGCGAAGGCCACGGCATAACAAAGCCTGATTGAGAACATTGGAAGGATGGGCGTAATGCCCATCCTTCTTTTTTGCCACATGCCACCTATAATAGGGCTGCCAATATCAACAAGGAGACACTACCATGAACTTTGGATTTCGTGCGCCAAACCGAGGCCCGAACGCAAACCCTGACGCCCTTGCAACACTGGTGCAGAAGGGCGAGGTTATGGGCTTCAACATCGTGTCTGTCAGCGACCATGTCGTCATGCCGAAAAGCATCGACTCAACATACCCCTACAGTGAATCCGGCGCTTCAATGGGCGGCGCTGAAACCATGGAATTACTGACCATCCTCAGCTACCTTGCCGGTTTCACATCCAAGATACGGTTGCTCACGTCGGTCATGGTCGTTCCCCATCGCCCGGCAGTGCTGACCGCCAAAATTCTCTCGACCATAGATGTGTTGTCCAAAGGGCGTGTCATCGTAGGATGCGGCGCAGGCTGGATGCGGGAGGAGTTCGAGGCCATCGAAGCCCATGACTTCGACCGTCGAGGGGCCGTCACTAACGAGTACATACGCGCCTTCAAGGAACTATGGACCAGCGACGACCCGACATTCGACGGCGAGTTCACCAGCTTCTCAAACATCCACTTTGAGCCGAAGCCCGTGCAGAAACCTCATCCACCCATCTGGATAGGTGGCGAAAGCAACGTCGCACTACGAAGGGTCGCCCGCCTCGGAGACGCCTGGTACCCCATTGGCATGAACCCAACGTATCCGGTGGGCACGGTAGCCCAGATGTCGGAGTCGTTGTCTCGTATCCACGCCTACGCTGAAGAAGCTGGGAGAGACCCCGCCGAGATTGGTGTGGCTTACAACGTCACGTGGAACAACGACCAGGAAGCCACCACGTTGCCGGACGGTACCAGGCGCAGCTTCACCGGTAACGCAGAGCAGATTGCAGAGGACATCAAGGCCTTTGGAGCTATCGGCGTCAAGGACATCCTGTTCGGGTTCGACAAACCGGAGCTTAGTGAGACCCTAGAGAACATGGAGCGGTTTGCCACCAACGTGATGCCGCTGACCAAGTAACGCTCAAGCCGCGGCCAGGTGTGCATTGTAATGTTGTAATGCACTGTAGCACGTGAGTATCAGGCACCCCCACCGGACTTCGTCATGTCCTCAAGGAGCGTGAAGAACTCCGGACAGGTCTTCGCAACACAGGTGTAATCGTCGATGACGACGCCCGGAGTCACCAACCCCATGATGGAGAAGGCCATCGCAATGCGGTGGTCGCCGAACGTGCCTATCGTTGCGCCCACGGGAGTACCGGGGTAGATGGTTACAGAGCTCTCTGTCTCCTCAACCTGTATGCCCATCTGACCAAGCCCGACCGCGACGCTGTGCACGCGGTCCGATTCTTTGACGCGGGCATGTGCAATGTTTGTAATCGTTGTAGGGGAATCGGCGTAGGGCGCCACACAGGCCAGCGTCATCATGGTGTCAGAGATGTCACCCATATCCACGGTAACGCCCTTTAACCCACCGGATGCAGGCCCTGTCACCGTAGTACTGGTGCCCTGCTGGCTCAACGTGCATCCCATGCTCTCAAGCACACGGAGGAATTGCGTGTCGCCCTGCAGAGACGCTTCAAGAGGGAGGTTCTCTATAGTGACGCTTCCACCCACCACCGCCGCAGCCGCCGCGAAGTAGGATGCAGTAGACGCATCTGGCTCCACTGCGTAGTCGTGAGCTTTGTAGCTGCCGGTGTTGGGGATTACAAACATGTCATCCTCTGGCTTGGTAACCACCACGCCGTACTGCGCCATCAACGTGGTCGTCATCTCGATGTACGGTCGACTCACCCTGACGTCGGCCTGTACCTCCATGGGCGACTTGGCGAGGGGCGCGGCCATCAACATCGCCGATGTGAACTGGCTGCTCTCGCTGGCATCCATCGCAATGCGTCCGCCAGTCATTCCCTTGGTGACCATTTCCAGCGGGAAGGTGCCGGTCTCTGAGTTCATCTGCACGCCCTGGAACGACAGTGCTTCGATGAGAGTAGTCATAGGCCTGCGCTTCATCTGCTCTGTAGCATCGAAGTTGTACGTGCCATCGCCCGTACCCACTGCTGCCAACAAGAATCGAGCTGCCGTCCCGGCGCTCCCACACCACACGGTCGCGGAGTCGCTGGGGATACGGCCACCGGAGCCGGTGACGACGCAGCTGGCCTCATCGACCTCACGGATATCGAAACCCAGATCTTTGAGCGCCTGGACGAACACCAGCGTGTCATCACTGATCTGGATGTTGGTCAGCGTGGACGCACCCTTAGCAAGGGCTGCCAGCAGCAGCACCCTGTTAGATATGCTCTTTGATCCCGGTAGGCTGACAGACGTCGCAAGCAGGTGGCCCACGGTTACTATCGGCATCTGGTTAGCGTGTTCCATCAAAGTTCCTTTTATCGGTAGACCTCAGTCAAATCAAAAACTTGATTACCTGTTATTGTGAGGAACGACGAAAGATGCCGCAAGTTTTCTAGCTCTTCGTGCCTCGCAGCGTTACACTGACTCCGGTCAAGTCGCGCAGTGGAGGGTGTCATGGCGCTCACAGGAAAAGTCGTTGTCGTTACCGGGGCTGCTCGCGGGATGGGTGAGAGGTACGTCAAGGCCTTCCTCAAAGAGGGGTGCAAAGTAGTTGCGTTGGATGTCTCGTGGGACGGTGTGCAGGAGTTCTCCCAGGAACTTGCATCCTACGAAGAAGCGATAACCCTCAGCGGCGACATCTCCAGCGACACAGACATCGATGCCGTCTACCAGGCGGCAATCAGCCGATTCGGCACCGTGGACGTCCTCATCAACAACGCCTCCATCCGCATGCGCGACGTGGAGCCTTCAACGGTCATCAACATCCTGGACACCAACAACGACCAGTGGCAGCGGACCTTCGAGGTCAGCCTGTTTGGCACGATCAAGGTGATTCGCCGGTTCGTTCGGCCCATGCTGGAATTCAAGAGCGGTAGCATCATCAACATCTTCTCAAGCTCCGGCATCCAGGGCAGGCCGGGCAACCAACCTTACGGCGCAGTCAAAGCTGCGTTGAACAACATGACGCAGTCGCTGGCGGGCGAGCTCAAGGAGCACAACATCGCAGTGAACTCCCTGATGCCCGGCGGAACGCGTAGTACGGGCTACGACGAGCAGACCAAATTACAGCAGGAGTTAGGCCGTGTCCGACGTCAGCTCCCAGTTCGGCCCGACCACACAGTGCCAGCGGCGTTGTTCCTGGCTCAACAGGACGCAGCCAGTTTTACAGGGGAGTCGGTGGACGCGCTGAAGTGGAATGAGGCAAACGGCTTCGGTGGCTATGACGCCTGGGTCTCCCCCGACCAGGCAGGGTGAACCCTGCACCCACAAGGGCTAGCCCTTGACCCATATACTTATAGTTACCCAATGACTGACATCCAACAATTCAGCAGGAGACTATGCCAACACTCATCAAGTTCCTTACAGGCGCGGGCCATGGATCGCGTCGAGTCTGCTTCCAGCTCATCGCCCAAGGGAAAGTGACCGTCAACGGCATTCCCACCACAGGCGCCACGTTAGAAATATTCGAACAAAAAGATGTTGTCATGGTGGAAGGTCAGCGTGTTGATGCCGTTGCAGCCAACGTCTACCTGAAAATCAACAAACCTCTTGGTGTCGTGTCAGCGGTGTCCGATGCCCGAGGCCAGCGCACGGTGTCAGACCTTGTCCCGGAGGAATACGGGCACCTGCGCCTGTTCCCCGTCGGCAGGCTAGACAAGGACTCGACGGGCTTGATCCTCATGACCAACGACGGCGACCTTGCATACCACCTCACACACCCCAAATACGAGTTCGAGAAGGAATACCATTTTCTGGTCGATGCCGAATTGGCCGCGGCGCAGATCGACGCGCTGCAAAAGGGTGTGATGATCGAGGGGAAGGTCACAGTGCCTTCAACAGTGGCCAAGGTCTACGGCACCAAGGGGCATTGGTACAGCATCACCCTGCGTGAGGGGCGCAAACGGCAGGTGCGGCGAATGCTGGTGGCTGTGGGCAACCCTTTGCGGTCCCTGCGACGTGTTCGTGTCCACACCCTGCGACTTGGCGACCTGAGTATGGGCGAGGCCCAGGCACTCACAAAGGAAGAGCTAGCCGAACTCCGTACGGACTAACGGGTAGGCTCTCCTTTTGCCATGATGGCTTCTTCAAGGGCGCCGTCCTTGCCTATTGGGAAGTTGGCGGAGCGTACACGGAATACGTCCGGGGTGAACGGTTCCGACGGTTCCTGACCTTCCATCAACGCTCGGGCGGCCCGAAGCTGACGTGCGCGAATCTTGATGACCACCTCGTCGGCAGCCACCAGGTTCTCCCGCTCACGGTCCATGATTGGCCCACGCTGGTCCTCTACGATGGCAACGTCCTGGGCTATGAGCGATTTGATCCCCGTGAACGAGTAGTTCTTCTGCGCCACGCGGTCTATCCGGTAATCGTTGTCCTTGTTCTCAACCATCTGGAAGGTGCCGGGCACGACCTCCGCAAAGCGCACGCCCTCGTACTTGTCTTCCCACAGTTCTCTATCAGAAAGCGGCTTCTCCGTGTCCCATCTCAGGCGGTAGAGAATCATATTTTCGTCGTCCACCGGCACACGGAAGTTGTTCTGCCAGGGGCCCTTCGCTTCGCCGCCCTGAGCGAATATCGGCACAGTGGTGAAGGACGGCAGAAGAAAATGGCCAACATTGACCACGTACCCCTCGTCCTTCGCCCTCCGCGTCGAGCCGTGGATGACGCCGTAGGGGGTGTCGCGCACCACAGCACACTGTGCCATGGCGTCGAGGGCCGCCGGGTTTGCCGATGCGATCTTGAGCAGAAACAAGTTGCTTCCACCTAGCGTGGAGTGCAGGAACGCCCCGTGGCTGGGGTCTACCTCGCCCTCTGCCTGCTGCATGTAGTTGCAGTTGAGAAGCAGCTTTTGCACATAGTAATGACTATCTGGCAGGTCAAGCCATTCGAAGGCGGGCATCGGAGGCAGGCGGTCGATGGGGCCCATGTACGCCCAAATGAGACCACCTTTGTCGTGGGTCGGGTACGACTTGATGGTGACTTTGTTCTTGTAGCTGCTGCCCTCCGGGGAGTTCGGCAGATCTACACAGTTGCCATCCACATCGAACTTCCACCCATGGTAGACGCAGCGTAGTCCGCACTCCTCGTTGCGACCGAAGAACATGGGCGCTCCGCGATGGGGGCAGTAGGCGTCAAGCAACCCCACCTGGCCATCGGAGTCTCGGAAGGCGACCAGGTCTTCGCCCAGTATCCCGACCCGCGCAGGCGTCCCATCAACATCCGGAACTTCTTCGGAGAGCATGACCGGAAGCCAGAAACGCCGGAACAACTCCCCCATGGGCGTCCCGGCGTTCGTCTGCGTCAATAGTCGGTTCTCTTCGGTCGTCAGCATTTTCAGCTACCCTTGCCTAGAATACGGGTGAAGGTTTAGCCCTTCTTGGACCATTTATTCACTGGCTTTTCCTGGAGCTCGCCATCAATGTACAGCGCATCCACCCGCTCGTTGAAGAAGCAGACCAGGTTTGCGACTTTACTGGCCTCATTGGTTGGATACCGGTAGTACCAGGCAAGGTCCTCGCCATCCTCTGCACCCTTCACGGAGTAGTAGTTGGAGGCGCCCTTGTACGGGCATCGAGTGACCTTCTCGCTGACTTCCAGGAGATCCATGCGCACATCGGTGACCGGGAGGTAATAGCGGACTGGCATGCCGGTCTCGAACAACAACGTGGGGCGGTCCGATTCAGCGACAGTCTGTCCGCCAACCACAACCTTCACATTCCTGGTACTCGGCATCACGTCTACGCGCTTGTGTGGGTCGCGGGCGTGTACATAGACCTCTTCGTCCTCTTCAAACCAGTGCTCTACCTTGTTCCAGTAGAAAGCCACATAGTTGGAGATGTCAGGGCAGATGGCAAAAGGCTCAGGATATGCCCACAAAGCGTTCTCGCTGTCAGCAGCATCGCCTACCTTCACTGTCCAGTACTCGGCGTCGCCCTTGTAGGGGCACTGGGTGACGTGGGGTGTGGGAACCATCAGATCCATCCGCACGTCTTCCTTGGGGAAGTAATACGCCGGTACATGGCCCGTCTCAAACAACAACAGCGCCCGCTTGCTATCGGCGATGTACTCGCCGTTGTGCATGACACGCAACCACTTCGCACAAGGTTCAATCGTCACATGGTGATCCGGGTTTCGCCTCTCAATGAGCTCTTTTTTCGATGCCAACGTCGTCATCACACCCTCCCAATGGCCAAAGGCCTGTTTCGTGGATTGTGTCACATCCGCCTAAATTTCGGCAAGACGTATTAACATCCCACATAGACTCTTGACGCGTGCACACATAGGGTAGAAGCTGGCCAAACAAAAACACCTACCTGATTCCTGCCCAAAACCGCATGGAGGAACGCCCGATATGAAAGCTGCAGTATTTCGCGGAGCCGGCAAGCCTCTGACGATCGAAGAGGTTGAGCTTGATCCGCCCAAGGCAGGCGAAGTCAGGGTGAAGATTGGCGCAGCAGGCATTTGCCGAAGCGACCTGCACTACATGAAGGGTGAAGCTCGCATTCTGGAACCAACAGTCCTGGGCCACGAGGGCTCCGGCACGGTCATCGAGCTTGGCGAGGGCGTTACGACCCTAAAGGTTGGCGACCGCGTCATCCTCTCCTTCGTACCCAACTGCGGGCGATGCAAGTACTGCCTGACCGGCCGCTCAAACATGTGCGATGCCCACTACTCCACAGGCGCCTTGATGTTTGACGGCACGACGCGCCTGCACAAAGGCGATGAACGCATCCATCACATGGGCAAGGTAGCCTGCTTCGCCCAGGAGGCCGTTGTCCCGGAGAGCGGCTGCGTGATCATTCCTGACGATGTTGCGTTCCCTCAGGCGGCATACATAGGCTGCTGCGTGACCACCGGCGTTGGTAGTGTCATCTACGGCGCCAAGATCACCCCTGGCAGCACCGTGGCAGTCGTCGGCTGCGGCGGCGTCGGCCTCAACGTGTTGCAGGGCGCTCGACTCGCCGGAGCAACCAAGATCATCGCCGTGGATACCGACGATGGGAAGCTCGAGTTCGCAGGCCGGTTCGGTGCCACCCACTTCGTAAATCCCACCAACGGTGACCCCGTTGCAGCCATCAAGGAACTGACGGACGGCATGGGTGCAGACTTCACCTTTGAGGCATTCGGTGGCGCAGAGACCATTGAGACGGCATACAACTCCTCGAAGAAGGGCGGCACTACCGTCGTCATTGGCATCTCGCCAATCGGTTCAGACCCCGTCATCAACGCCGTAGATTTGGTTCGACAAGAGAAGACGCTGAAGGGCAGCTTCTATGGTTCCGCGCGGCCCCGCGTGGACTTCAACGTGATGGTGGACCTGTACCGCTCGGGCAAGATCGATCTGGACTCGTTGGAGGGCAAGCACTACACCCTCGACCAGATCAACGAGGCATATGCAGATCTGGAAGCAGGCCTTCCCGGACGAGGCGTTATCACAGAGTTTTAGGAGCCACCATACAGAAACATAAAAGGGGAGTGCCATGCCAGGCGCACTAACGGTTCTCGACTTGATACAAAACGGCACCATGAGTGCTGAGATGGCAGCGACGATGTGGGGGGCTATGGACGACCGCAGTTCCTTTATTGTCGCAGCCGGGCCTCGCCAGGCTGGAAAGAGCACCAACACCAACGCCATCCTTGGCATGCTTCCGGACGATGTCGCGTTGCACGACCTGTCAGGCGAGACATCCCAGTTCACCAGCCTGGCAGCATCACCTGATGGCGGCTACATCGTGGTGGCCGAGTTCAGTAACCACATGCCCATCTATCTCCGGGGCGAGCAGGTCATGCAGGTCTTTCAGACAGCGGAAAAGGGCTACTCCATCGCAGGGACCCTGCACGCTGATACGCCGGAAGACCTGTTTTACGAACTACGCTCCCACGGCCCCCTCAGGGACGACGACCTCGCTCGCATCCGCTACCTGGTGTTTCTGGCCATGCGCGGCACTATGGAAAAGCCGCTACTGCGCAGAGTCGCCAGTGTATGGGAAGTGACCAACGTCACAGGCGGCACGCCAGCGGCCCAGATGCTCCACCAGTGGAACGGGGCCGACGACAGCTTCAAGGTCGTCGGTGCGCCGACGCTTCTGACGGCCACTGGCACAGAGCTTGCAGACCGCGCCGCCAGACTCCGCACCCTGGCAGTAGCAGGCCAAACCAGCGCAGAAGATCTTGCATCACTGTTGGCCGGATAACTTCTACATTACTGTTTTAAGGAAGCCACAGTGGCAAACATCAGCCTGGTAATTGCAGAGTCGAACGCGCAGTTGGTGGTCGATCGCATCAAGCAGGCGGAAGAGAACTAGCCGTAAACGCGCGCCAGCATCCGACGCAATTTGCCAGCATCATATATTATGTAGCCGATGAACAATCATGAGTATGGGTGGTATGGCCACGAATAACCAAACACAGAGCCCTGTGGCTTACAGAAGAATATGGTTGGCGCTATGGATTGCGACAGTCGGGATGCTTGTTGCCATCCTCGCAGTTCTTACACTGGTCATTGAGGACAACCCTGAGTCCTCACTAGACTTCAAAGCCTTGAATTGGATTGCTGGCTGGGACGCTCCCGGGCTGGTTGGTCTATTCGAGTTTGTTTCCTTTATGACAAACAACATTCCGGGACTACTGATGGCATTGTTTGCAGTGGGTTTCCTCTGGTTATTGGGCCTTAGTCGTGAGGCCAAAGCGCTTTTCGTTATTTGGATGACCCTGGGCTTGGTCGTCTACATGGGAGACGCCACATATGGTGAGTGGGTGGGTAGGGGAAGGCCGTTTGACTCCATCAATGACCACCCCAGCTACCCCAGCGGACACGTTTTCGGCAGCACCGTTATGTTCGGCTTCTGGTTGTTCATCGCAGGCTACTACGGGTTGAAACCCAAGTTTCTGCTGGTCGGTGCAGTTTTATTGGTAGGGTTCTTACTACTGGTAGGTGCTTCCAGAGTCCACGTCCAAGAGCACTGGCCTAGCGATGTAGTCGCCGGTTACCTGCTTGGCGCATTGTGGCTCCTGGTGCTCATCCCCTTCTTTGTCTACCTGCGTAAAGCATCGTGGTTCTTTAACCCCAATCTTGCTGAAGACCCCACAGTGGTTGCATGTGAGACATGCCGGGTAGAGAAGTCCATCGCCAACGTTGTGGTGCTTAACCCGGAGGAAGGAACAACCACCAAGGTCTACAATCCACCCCCATTGGTCAACCTGATGTACTGGATAGCGGTCCAGGCGAAGTTCCCCTACACCGGCAATGCTGCTGCTCTGGAAGCCGCAGTATATCGACGAAAGATCGGTGGTTTGCTGACACAACACCGATTCGGCAAAAACCTGGTTTCCCCAGCCAAATCCGCCAATTGCGACCACGGGAACTGCAGCTTTGTGACCGAGTACGTCCCCGGCAACAAGGTTGCGAATGACGCCAGTTCTCAGAAATTTCTGGGCGAGGTCGCTGAGCTTTTCGCTGAAGCCGGCCTTGGGGTCTGGCAGATCAATCCTCGCAATCCCCATGCCCACACAAACCTCATCCTGACCCCGGAAGGCGATTACAAGATCATTGACTTGGAATCAGCTATCGTCACTGTCATGCCTGCGAAGGGTCAGCTACGGTCGGCCCTGCGAAGCGGCAACATCCCGATCTTTGACGACATCGATTTCACTCGACTTAATGCTTATATCAACACTCACGAAGAAGCGTTGAAAGCGTCCCTGGGAACCCAAGGCCTTGCCGAGTTCAGGGAAGTGAGCGGGCAGGGCGAGTTGCTTATTAGGGAGTGGAAAGAATCGGAGCCGCGTATCGCAGGGCGCGTCATCAGCAAACTGTACAGGTTCCTCAACCTCAAAGGCGCAGCCCAACACGTCATGCGCGCAATTCAGGGAGCAGACGCTATTGCAATCGATTTCTTGAAGGCAGGGCATCGATCGATGGAAAAAAGAGGGCACCATTGAGTCGGAGAAGGCTGAGACCTTGCGAGCGTACCTCTCTTCAGGCGCCGTCAACAACGCCATCCATCACATGGGTGTCCACATGGTGCTCAGCATAGTCATAGCCATCCCGATACCTGGGCTGCGCAGCGCGTTTCCTCTGGACACTGTTCTTCTGGTTCAAGTTCCAGATGAAGCGAGTGTTCAGGATACATGGGCCTAACGGAACCAAGCAGGAAAACATCCACAACCCACTGGTGATGTTCATTGCGCTGATACCGGGATTTGGTGCTGTAGCCTATCTGGGGGCTCGTCCGCTTCGGTAAAAAATCCTGATTCGCCTCATGTTGAACCAATCGGCTTGGAAGTTGCCGTTCAATCTCTATTCGAGATTTCGGCTCAGACGATGGTTCTCGCCTAACTCTGCAATAACGGGGCAGGAATTCAACATTGCCGGCCTCCCTGAATCTGCCTCAGCCAGCAGCAAAGATGTGGCAACCGGGTCAGTCGAACCGTAGCGAGGCATGCACCTACCCTGAAGGTGTTTCCGCAGCATCGCCTTGTGCGGCTCGACCTCGTCGAGGGTGTTTGGCCAGACCAATCACCGTGCTGGCGGCGAAGTAAGCAAGCATCACTCCGAAGAACCCCCAGAAGTACGACCCTTGGGCGTCGTATGCAGTAGCTACCAGGATAGGGCTGATAGCGGTGGCCGTTGTGGTAAACGGTCTCAACACACCCTGAATCCCACCCAGGTGTTCCCTACCGAAATAGTCCGCCACCATCATGGGATGCAGGATGAAGTACCCTCCCATACTCAGTCCGTGGAACACCGCGAACCCAAACAGGAACGTCACATTGCCTCCCGGCATGGCCAGCAGCCAAACGATGCTACAGGCGGTAAGAAACGTCTGGGCCATCAGCAGATACCGTATGGGGAACCGCTCCCCCAGCGTCCCCCATACGATTCGCACACTGACGGAACACGCCCCATAAACAGTTATCGCAAGGGAGCCCATCGCCGCGGAGTGACCGATGTTCTGGAAGTGGGGCAGCAGGTTGGCCTGGAAGCCCTGTAAGCCCACGCTGGCAAGCATAATTCCCGCAGCGATGAACCAGAACGCCGATGTTCTGAACGCCTCCTTGCGCGTTAGGCTCACCTCTTGGGGAGGTCTTGGCCTTGTGCTGCCAGATGCCATCTCATAAGGCTCCGTATCGCCGTCAGGGAGTAGCCCCATATCTTCGGGTCGAGTGCGTACAAGGAGCGAAAGTGGTGTCAGAACAATCAGGGTGAAGATGCCCATAAGCATCCAGGCATCGCGCCAATCGACGATCGCCAGGACTCCCTGGAGGGTTATAGGAAAGAGCATTGGTCCGAAGCCGGAGCCCATCAACGCTATGCCCATCGCTCTGCCGCGCCGACGGATGAACCACTTGGGCAGGACTGATTGGGTCAACATGGCCCCGGCGCCAATCTGGGTTATACCACCCACCAACCCAATCAACAGATAGAGTTCCCAGAGGTGATGGGCATATTTGAGGCCGATCAAAGAAAGCCCAAGGAGGATGGCGCTTCCGAACATCAGGATGCGGGGTCCCTGTTTGGTGTCCTGCAAAGGGCCCATGAACGGTGCGGTTACTCCCGCTACCAGAGAGCGGATGGTCATTGCGAGGAAGAAGCTGGTCCTGGACCATCCTAGCTCCTCGCTCATGGGTGTCACAAAGACGCTGACTCCCCATATGACCGGACCGGTTGAGAACGCTCCCGCTATGAAAGCGACTGCGACAATCACCCAACCGTAGTAGATTTTCCGACCAAAGAAGTTCAACTATCTTGCCTACCAACAGATGCATTTGAGAGGCCGCTACTACAAAGCAGCGGCCTCAAAGAAATCTCGAATCCGGATACGCGCCCTCGGGTTAACCCTGGGTCTCCGCTGCCGCGTGGGTTCCGGCGATACGACCAAACACCGCACCGGCCATCATGCCGCCGCCGGACGGGTAGTTCCAGTGCCACAGTCCGCCAAGCATCTCACCAACGGCGTAGAGGCCAGGAATGGGCCTGTCCATGGTGTGAGTCACCTGGCACGTGGTAGTGGTCTTCAATCCGCCGTAGCAGAAGGTCATGCCGCACACCACCGGAAACCCCTCGAATGGCGCTTTATCGAACTTCAGAGCCCAGTTGCGGCGCGGCGGCTCAATGCCCACAACGCTGACACCGTCAGGTCGGAACGCACCGAACTCGCCGGGCTGCACAGCATCGTTGTACTCGTGCATCGTAGCCATGAAGGTGGGGATGTCACGGATGCCGAGTTGCTCAGCCAGTCCTTCCAACGTGTCCGACTTACAACCCTCGGCCTTGTCGTAGCCACGAATAACGTCAAGCTCCCGGTGCTTTGCATCAAATATCTGGAACGCCTGCCCCCGGGGTTGGGCCAAAATCGCACGCCCCATCTTTGCATACGTCAGGCCTCTCCAGGTCTCGCCCTCGTCCACAAACCGTTTGCCGTCCAGGTTCACCATGACCGAGTAGGGGTAGGAGTAACGACTCCAGAAATCGCCGGTTTTGTTCTCGCCGGGATAGTCGAAGGCCGGTCGGTTGGCGTCCTGAGGCGATGAGTGGCAGCTTGACCAACTCCCGTTGGGCAGCGCACCGATGTTCATTGCCATCTGCAGCCCCTCGCCGGTGTTGAAGGGTGTGCCCCGCAGCTTCACCGTGTCCCACAGCGGCCCCAGATATCGAGCACGCATCTCTGCGTTGGACTCAAAGCTGCCTGCCGCCATGATGACCACATCGGCGTGGATGTTCACGAACCCGTCAGGCCCCAGGGCCCGGACGCCGGTGACCTTGCCCTTATCGTCCTGGAACAGGTCTACTGCCTGCGTGTCGTAGTGAACCGTGCCGCCAAGTTTCTCAAAGGCAGCGAACCATCGGTTGGACATCTCAAACCCGCCGCCGTCAAAGGAAACAGGGTTTGCGGAGATCGGATTGTCGAAGGTCGGTGCCCATAGATGACCTAGCCCTCGCATCCACTGCACGGTCTCGTAGGAATTATCCACCAGTATCCTCGCCAGTTCGGGGTCGCTCTGCCCTTCGGTGACGTTCATAATGTTGTCGTAGTACTGCTCTTTGGTGTATCCGTAGACCCGCTCGTTCATCCGGCTCAAGACTTCCGGCGAGAGGTCTGCCAGCAACGGCTTCAGGTCTTCCGCACCGTCGTAGGCGAAGAGCATGTGCACAGTGAGAGCGCTGTTGCCTCCGCGATGTTCCCTTGGGGCTTTCTCCAGCACCACGACATCTGCACCACCCTGTCGAGCGGCAACCGCTGCGGAGAGTCCCGCATTGCCTGCGCCGACCACGACTACCTGAGTACGCATTTCCTGATCCATGTTGTCCTTCTCTCTATCCGTTGCTTTCGCTGGCCGTTGCTTTCGCTGGCACATTGTTATCGACGTCCAATAGGGCATCGCATCTCCCCAGGCACGAGGGGGAGTATAGGGGAGCGTGAGGTTTCAGCCAAGACCCACTAAATTGCTTTGAGGCATTATTGAGTCGGCGATTTTATCTGAAGCTCGCTGTCACTTTGTCACAACACCCGTAAACGTGTAGAGTACACGAGCACGATTCAGCCGTGGCCCACCACCTTGCCGGATCGCTGGTCACAATATGAGGACGTAGCGAGGATAACCGACCCTTGAGGAACCATGGCCCAAGAGCCTGAGGCCGAAAAAGCCCAATCATCTGCCAGCATCAAGGTCTCGCCCCTTGCCTCCCTGGCGTTCCGTGACTACCGCCTTTTGTTCATTGGCGGCTTCTTCTCCGGTAGCGCAAACCAGATGCGCCAGGCGTTCAACCTCTTCCTTGTCTATGACATCTCTGACTCTGTGTTGCTTGTCGGGTTTACCGGTATCTTCCAGGTCGTCCCAGCCCTCACGTTAGGCCTTTTCGCTGGTGCGTTGGCAGATGTCTTCGATCGACGAAAACTCCTGCTCATCGTGAACTCGGTCAGCATGATCCCGCCGCTGGCATTGGGCGCACTTCTCCTCACGGACAGCATCGAAGTGTGGCACATCTTTGGCTTCACCATGCTGACATCGCTTATCAACATCGCTCAGGGGCCCGCGCGGAACTCGCTGGTGCCCAAGCTGGTGCCAAGGACCCACCTGATGAACGCGGTCACA
Source organism: Dehalococcoidia bacterium (assembly GCA_029936935.1). Lineage (GTDB taxonomy): Bacteria > Chloroflexota > Dehalococcoidia > Lucifugimonadales > UBA1127 > UBA1127. The sequence goes on from JAPYRQ010000011.1 coordinate 22,376, forward strand.
CTGAACGGCAGCCTGCAGCAGGCCACGTTCTTCATTGGCCCGTTGGTTGGTGGGATCCTGGTCAATGCCTACGGCGCTGGAGTCACCTACATCATCAACGCCTTCCTGCTCCTGCCCTCTATGCTCGTCTTGCTGTTCATCCGCACCTCCGGGAAGCCGGAGGGAGACAGGCGCAAGGTCTCCATCGGCATGGTGCTGGACGGCATGCGGTTCATCGTAGGCACACGCATCCTGCTGGGCCTGTACCTGACAGATTTTGGGCTGTCTTCCGTGGGTTTCTTCAGGCCGCTCCTCACCATCATGGCCAAGGACGTGTATGAAGTAGGCCCGCTGGGGCTGGGAATCCTCTACGCCTCGCCGGCAATCGGTGCAGTGCTGGGGTTCATCACCATGCTGTGGATAGGGGAAGTCCAACGCAAGGGCGCGCTATTCCTGGTATCAATCTTCTTCTTTTCCCTTGGATTGGCCTTCTTAGGCCTGTCTAAATGGTTCTGGATGGGGATGATCGCAGGCGGAGTCCTTGGGTACACGGACTCCATCAGCCTGGTGTTGCGGCAAACGTTGACTCAGCTCCTTGCTCCCGACGAGTATCGAGGGCGAGCCACAGCGTTCACGCGACTCTTTGCCCAGACGGGCAACGCAATCGGCGCCACGGAGGCAGGGGTGGCTGCCAGCGTCTTGGGACCCGGAGGTGCGCTTATCTTTGGCGGGATCATCGGCGTGGGCATCGTGTTGTCCGTAGGGTTCGGCTGGCGCAGTCTCTGGCGATACCGTTCCATAGAGCAGTAGGCAGCGACGACGCTTTTGTTCCTGTCGTTTTACCACGACGACTTGGCAATCAACCTAAACGCAGCAAAGGGTTCTAGGTTCGCGCTATGAGTAGACTAAATACAAATTCGCCCCAGCAGAAGGGTCTAAGACCCCATGTCACAAGAGCCTGAAGTACAAGAAGAACCTGGCGACGAAAGAGTCAAACCGTGGGCCTCGCTGGCACATAGGGATTTCCGTTACATGTGGGCCGGTGCCCTCAGCGCATCCATTGCCAGGCAGATGCGTCAGGTCATCAATCTTTATTTCATCTATGAACTGACAGACTCCGCCTACATGCTAGGCCTGGTGGGGCTGTTCCAGGTCATTCCAACCATGGCGTTCGGCCTCTTCGGCGGCGTGATTGCCGATGTCTTCGATAGACGCAAGCTGTTGTTGATTGCGCAGGTTGGCGGCATGATACCGGCCATCGGCCTGGCTGTGCTGGTCCATACAGACACCATAGAGGTCTGGCACATCTTCGCCTTCACTGCTATGTCTGCCGCCATGAACATCCTGGAAGGACCAGCAAGGACAGCCTACCTGCCACGCCTTGTACCTTCACATCACTTGATGAACGCTGTCACGTTGAACTCCAGCGTATTCGAGCTCTCTGTGTTGATAGGCCCTATCTTTGGCGGCATCCTTATCGACTACATCGATATGGGAAACGTCTACGTAGTGAACGCCGTTCTGTTCACGCCAACCCTCTTCTTTTTCTCCATGATCAAGGCATCAGGAAAGCCTTTGGGTGAGGCCCGCTCGGTCTCTTTCAAGGCGATATTTGAGGGCATGCAGTTCATCTGGTTCCAGCGCATCCTGTTGGGGCTGTTCCTGGTGGACTTCGGGCTGGTCATCGTAGGGTTCTACCGTCCGATCCTTACCATCCTGGCCAGCGATGTCTTCCGCGTGGGTGGTACCGGGTTGGGCATCCTATTCGCGGCGCCGGCCATCGGCTCGTTCATGGGATTTGTGACGCTGCTGTGGGTAGGCGACGTCAAACGCAAAGGGTCGCTGTTCCTGGTCTCCGTCATGGGGTACGCCTTCGGCCTGATATTCCTGGGTCTTGCGCCCTGGTTCTGGTTGGCCCTCATTGCGGCTTGGACATTGGGGTACACGGACTCCATAAGCGTGGTGATACGCCAGACCCTGACCCAACTCCTGGCACCCGATGAAGTACGTGGCCGAGCAGCCAGCTTCGCCAACCTCTTTGCCGGCGCAGGCAACGCGCTGGGGTCTATGGAGGCAGGGTTTGTGGCCCAGGCTATCGGGGCAGGCGGGACTCTGGTCTTCGGCGGAATAGTAGCCACCGTGATAGTCTCTTCTGTAGGATTGAGCTGGCGAGGTTTGTGGCGGTACAGATCGCCAAAACAACAGTAAGAAACTTTAGTCAGGGGTGTGGTCATGGCTGAACACAACATCGCGATAATTCGGGGCGATGGCATCGGCGTCGATGTAGTAGAAGAAGGTCTTAAAGCGCTCAACGCCGTCGCGGGAAAATTCGACATCACATTCAAGTTCGCCGAGTTCCCATGGGGCACCGATTACTACTTCAAAAACGGCGTGATGATGCCGTCGGACGGCCTCGACACGCTGTCCAAGTTCGATGCCATCTACTTCGGCGCTGTGGGCCACCCTGACGTGCAGGATCACATCACGTTGAACGGCCTGCTACTCCCCATGCGTCGCGGCTTCGATCAGTACGTCTGCGAGCGACCGTGCATCCTCTACCCGGGTGTCACATCGCCCCTGCGCGACAAGAACGCCGGCGACATAGACATGGTGGTCATCCGCGAGAACACGGAGGGCGAGTACGCCAACGTCGGGGGGTTCCTGTACGAGGGGTTTGCTGAGGAGATAGGTGTGCAGACGGGCGTCTTCACTCGCCACGGCTGCGAGCGCGTCATCACCTACGCATTTGAGCTTGCCAAAAGGCGCAACAAGAAGAACCACGTCACATCAGTCACCAAGTCCAACGCCCAGGGCTACGGCATGGTGGTCTGGGACAGGGCGTTCGAGCGAGTGGCAGCGCGCTACCCCAATATCAGCACAAACTCGCTGTTGGTGGACGCCGCGTGCATGGAGTTCATCCGTAAACCTGAGATCTTCGACGTGGTGGTCGGCAGCAACCTGTTCGGCGACATCCTGACGGACATCGGGGCAATCATCACTGGCAGCATGGGCCTGGCGCTCAGTGGCAACATCGACCCTGAACGTCGATACCCATCCATGTTCGAGCCTGTACACGGCAGCGCGCCGGACATTGCAGGCAAGGGCATCGCGAACCCGTTGGCAGCAATCCTGTCCGCAGGTATGATGATGCGCCATTTGGGGGAGACGGAGGCAGAGGCGGCGATTGAGGCAGCAGTCCTTGGCATTGTTGCGGAGAACGAAATTCTGACGCCGGACCTGGGTGGCTCATCCACCACAACAGCCGTCGGCGACGCCGTAGTCAGTGCGTTAGGGCAGTAAGCTAGCCTCTAGTTTCTCGGTTCGGGCCTGCCACCCAAATTTTCACGAGGAATAACGGTGTGCAATGCCCAAAGGTAATCGTTTGGTCCGGTTGATAAATAGACGTTCGGGCTGATGCTACAAATGTAACGAACCCGATCTTCCGTCAAGTTGGTGTGACTGGCTATAGCTCTGGTGGTGCGAAACTGGTTGCCTTTTTCGTTGCTGGTTCTCAATTCGAGCCAGGCGTGAATAAGCTTCTTGTGACACCAATCAAAAAGAACCGCGCGAGTATACCCAACTCCAACTCCAACCAGGCCACCGATTCCTCCGCCACCTGCTGCAATCGCCACGCCTCCCAAATGTCAGCCATATCTCTCACCGCGTATCAGGGTTGGGATATTCTTCACTACATAGCCAGGCAGAAATTATCTGGCAAAGGGTGGCTTCACCCCGGCTGTAGTTGTGCGAACGCTGTAGACCCCTGTCCGTGCTGTGAAGAAGAGCGTCTTGTAGTCGGGGCCGCCAAAGGCGCAGTTGGCTGGTATCTCCGGTAGCACGATAGTCCCCAGATGCTCGCCACTCGGGCTGAACACCCAGCAACCACCAGGTCCGGTGGAGTAGATCCTACCTTCAACGTCAAGCTTGAAGCCGTCCGGAACACCCTCCGCACCCTCAAGTTTCAGGTCTGCGAACACCCTGCCGTTGGTGACGGAGCCGGTGGGTTGGATGTCGTAAGCTTTGATGATCATGTCCGGCCGGGAGTTGGCCACGTACAGCGTCCGCTCGTCGGGCGACAGAGCGAGGCCGTTAGGAAACTCAAAGTCTGTAATGACCGGGGTCACCGTGCCATTGGGCGCAACGTGGTAGACGCCGTTGAAGGTCTGCTCCTTCTCGTGGGGCTCCATACGCAGTCCGGGGTCCGTGAAGTAGATGCTGCCGTTTGAAGCGCATATCACATCGTTGGGCCGATTGAGTCGCTTGTCGTTCCATCTACTGGCCACAGAAGTGAAAGTGCCGTCGTCGTTCCAGCGATTGAGTTGTCGACTCTCCATCTCGCAAATCAGGATCCGCCCCTGCGAGTCAAAGGTCATACCGTTGGACTGGTCGCTGTTTTCGCGGATGACTTCGGGCTCGCCACCGGGCACCAGCTTGTAGATGCGACTTGTGCGTATATCGACGAAGATCCAGTAGCCAGCGGAGTACCACAGTGGCCCCTCCGTGAACTCGAACCCTGAAGCCAATTGCTCCGGCTCTGTTGATTCAATGATGCCTGCTAGTCTCTCATCCATAATGCTCTCCCAATAATTAACCCATCAGGTTTTCAGTAGTCCTTGCCAGCAACTCAAGCTGTCCGATGTCGAGGCTGGATGGTTCCAGAATCAGTGTGACTTCCGGAGTGTCTGCCTCACCAAACTCCCGCAGACCTGCACGCACCGCGTCAGGCTCGCCGTAGATCGCCGACTTATCAACATCGAAGTTGGGGCCGTAGTACTCGCTCCAATGCTCCTTAGCCAGGTCGAAGGCCTTTTGTTTGGTTCCAGCAACACTGACGTTGATGAGCTTGCTGTACCCCAGGGTATCGGGGTCACGCCCCTTCTCTTTGGCGAACCCTCGAATCTGCTTCACACCGGAGACAAAGGTCTCGGCAGGTGAGCCGCCAGAGCCGACCCATCCATCGGCGATCTCTGCGAGCCTTCGGAACATCGGCTCACTGGTGCCGCCGAACCAGAGCGGGACGCCCGTCTTGTCTGCCGGCAACTGCTTGGGTTTGGGGCTCATGGTGCCATGCTCGATCTGACGATAGCGGCCATCGTAGGACACGTCCTCGCCTGCCCACAGGCTACGCATTACGGCCACGTTCTCTCTGAGGTGCGCCACTCGCTCGTTCATGGCCACGCCAAGGCTCTTGTACTCGGCCTCTGTTCCGCCTATGGAGATGCCTAGGGTCAAACGACCGTCCGACAGGTAGTCGATCGACGATGCCGTCTTGGCCAACAACACCGGGTTTCGGTAGGCCGTCAGCATGACCGCTGTGCCCAACCGAACGCGCGAAGTCTGCGCCGCCGCCCAGGTCAGCAGCACCAACGGATCGACGACATCCACACGATAGTAGACATGGTCGCCAACCCATATGGAGTGGTAGCCAAGATTCTCTGCTTCAAGGATGAAGCTGCGAACAGCCTCAACATCTGTGGGGTGGACCGATGGAATGCGAAGGCCAACGTTAACGGTGTTCGCCATAGAAATCTCCGTAGTGTTTGTTAGGAGCAGCTAGAGGGTGCTAATCGCTTTTCGGCGCGTCGTCTTCCGGAGGCAATACCTCTGGTGCAGGGCCACCGTTCTTCTGAATCGCATCCCAAAGGGCATCCAGGAATTCCTCGATATTTTTCGGTCGGCTGAACACCCCTGATTTGCCGACGCGTCGGATGAACACACCGGAGAACGGCATTTTGACCATGGTGGCATCGCGAATCTTATCGAAGGGCACTTCCACGATGCGAGGCTTGCCGTAGTGGATGATCAGCTTGTCCGCGTAAATGAAGTACTGGTTTGGAGTGGTGAACCAGTACAACCCGCCGATGCCGAGGCCAAGGAAGATGAGGAACGGGTTTCCCTGAATGGAGAATGCTCCCAACACAATGACCACCACTGAGATAGCCATATTGATGCGCTGAAAGAGCGACCGGGAATGACTGGTGCTGTAGATAGGCTGTTCAATTTCCATGGCAGGAGTTTATCACAGGTGCGTTAGCTACGCTGAGGAGTTTGACGCTCTCAATTCCCCTGTTCTGTTCGCCATGCAAGGATCTGCTCCGTGTGCTGTCGCCAGTGGCCGTAGGCGTCGAGGCGAAGTCGCTTCAGCCATCTACCTTCCGTGGCCCACGGCTCCCCCGGTGCACGCTGCACGTAGGCCAGCAGACGTTGGTGGGTGGCAGCCATCTCCTGACGCAACCTGTCCAGGCTCAGCTCACGTTTCGCCTCCTGGTTCTTGGCGTTGAACGCATCGATGCCGCCCTGGCTGGCGTACTTCGGCAACCGCCCGCCGTCGACGATGATGGGCAGCGCGTGCAACGCCTCTTCTTCCCACGTCGCGACATGCACCATCAGGTCACGCACCGACCAGTATCCGGTCACGCCAGGGGTCAGCAGTTGCTCATCAGTCAGACCAGCAATGGCGTCCTGCAACGACTGCCATGACGTGTTTATTCGTTGGAACAATCGCTCTTTATGCACCTAAAGCCTCCTGGTGTGCCAAATCGACGAAGTATTTAATGCTGTCCGGGTTGGCCAACGACGATGGCGTGACCACCGCGTCCGGCGATTCTCCCAGCAGGATGCGCTTCACCGGCACCTCCACCTTCTTGCCGTTCAACGTACGCGGCACTTCCGGCACAGCGTACACCTCGTCCGGCACGTGGCGGGGCGAGAGGGCACTGCGTAGTCGCGTTTTCAACTTGGTCGTGAGTTCGTCATCAAGCGTTGCGCCCTCACCCAACACCAGAAACAACAACAACTTGCCCTCGTTGCCAAGGCTACTGGTATCCACCACCAGGCTATCTACCACTTCCGGTAGCTCATCGATGACGCTGTAGAACTCGCTGGTGCCCATGCGCACGCCGCCCCGGTTCAGCGTGGAGTCCGACCGACCGTATATGATGCAGCTACCGCGCTCCGTCACCTTCAGCCAATCGCCGTGACGCCACACTCCCGAATACACGTTGAAGTAGCTATCCAGGTAGCGACTGCCATCCTCGTCGCCCCACAGGTAGAGGGGCATGGAGGGCATCGGCTTCGTGACCACAAGCTCACCCACCTCGCCCGATACCGGGCTGCCCGACTCGTCGAAAGCCTGCATCGCAGTGCCAAGCCCTCGACACTGCAACTCGCCGGCATGGACAGGCAGGATGGGGCATGAGAACGCCAGCGATGTGCAGATGTCCGTGCCACCACTCGTCGAGCCGAGCAGCAGGTCACGTTTGACGTGCTCGTACACCCAGGCGAACCCCTCGGGCGGCAGCGGCGATGCCGTGGAACCGATGCCTCGCAGCGCCGACAGATCGAAGTCACGCCCAGGCTCGATGCCCGCCTTCATGCACGCCGCAAGGAATGGTGCGCTGGTGCCGAAGTAGGTGATGCCGGTTTCCTCTACCAGCCTCCACATTGCTTTCATATCGGGGTACGCCGGGCTACCGTCGTACAGCACAATCGTCATGCCATGCAGCAGGCCTCCGACCAGGAAATTCCACATCATCCAACCCGTGGTAGTGAACCAGAAGAACCGGTCGTCAGCGGTCAGGTCCAGGTGCAGAGAAAGGGCCTTGAGGTGCTCTATCAGGATGCCTCCCTGGCTCTGGACGATGGCTTTTGGCGCGCCGGTGGTGCCTGAGGAGTAGAGCACCCACAAAGGATGATCGAAGGGCACAGGCTCAAAGACCAGAGGGGTGTCGTTCTCGAGGAGATCGTTCCACGGTATAACGCCCTTTAGTCCCCCGAGCGGAGCGTCATCATGCAAGTACGACACCAGCACGGTTGCATTCAACGTCGGCAGGCTCCGCTGTATCTCCGCCGAGGCCTCCATACGGTCGAACACTTTGCCGTTATAGCGATACCCGTCCATGGTGATGAGCACCGTCGGCTCGATCTGCTGAAAGCGGTCGATGACGTTTCGCGCTCCGAAATCCGGCGAGCACGACGACCACACCGCGCCGATGCTAGCTGTGGCCAGGAAGGCTACGACCGCTTCAGGGATATTGGGCAGGTACGCGGCCACACGGTCGCCTTTGACTACGCCCATTCCACGCAGCCCGGTGGCAACGGAGGCCACTTGGCGGTTGAGCTCGGCGTAAGTCAGTGTACGGGCGTCGCCGCTCTCGTTGCAAAACTCGATGGCCGGGTGGTCGTCATTCCGCGAAAGCGCATGTTCAGCATGGTTCAGTTGAGCGCCTGGAAACCACTGCGCCCCAGGCATGGTACGTTGGCCAAGCACCTTGGAGTAGGGCGTGTGCGACTTGACGCCAAAGAAGTCCCAGACACTGGCCCAAAATCCCTCAAGGTCAGTAACCGACCACTGCCACAACGCATCGTACGACGTGAAGTCGAGGCCGCATTTGTCCTTCAGCCAACCCATGTAACGCGTCAGGTTGGCGTCGGCCAGTTGCTCTGCAGAGGGCTCCCAGAGGAGGGTTCCTTCAGTCACCTTGTTGGTCATCGGAGGTGCTCCAGATAATCGCCCTGTCCAACTGCAAGAACAAGCAATGGGTCGTCCAATCTCATCCACTGACACATGAACGTTATCGGAGGTTCGCCTTCTGCGTGACGTTCTTCATGCTGCCAGGTTGAAGAAGTAGGTGCGGTAAGTTTTAGATGAAACACGTGACGGTCATGTATCTCATCTTTATACGGATTCATATCGTAGGAATACCGACCAAGGAACTTCACAACAGCGATTTCGGAGAGGCCAGTTTCTTCATAAACCTCTCTCAGGACAGCATCCTGAGGGCTTTCGCCAGGCTTAATCGCACCGGCTGGAATCTGAAGCCCTGCCTCAGGAAAATCCCGATGAGTGAACACCAAAAGCTCATTGCCCCTGGTTATGTAGGCAAGGACTTTTTGCACAGTCGTAGGCATCTTGCCTCGAATGATCCCATTTGGGTATCCACAGAAATATGGGTCCAGGACTATGTCCTGGCCTAGTAGTGGATGGCTTTGCCTGCTCCGCCACCTGCCGCGATGGTGTCGCCGGTGATGGCGATCGACTTCGGTGACGATAGGAACGCGACCACGTTGGCGATGTCCAGAGCATCCACAGCTTTGTGGATGGTGTTGCCCTTCGCCATGTTGGCCTTGCCCTCCGGCGTCGTACGCTCCGTTACCGTGCCGCCGGGATGCACGACAGTCACGTTGATGCCGTGCTCGCCAAGCTCATCGGCCAGGTTCTTGGTCAGCGCTGCCACGGACACGTTGCGCATACTGCCGATGGTGTTGCCGCTCTGTCGCGCAGCCATGCCGCTGATGTTCACGATGCGACCCCAGCCCTTTTCAATCATGTACGGTGCTGCAGCCTGAGCCGTGCGCAGATACCCCATCACCTTCACGTTGATGTCGGCCCATACGGCGTCCTTGGTGATTTCAGCGAGCTTCGGGGGGGCGGCGATGCCGCCGACGGTGGCTGCGCTGTTGATGAGGATGTCCACGCCACCAAGGGCTTCAGCGGCCTTCTTCACCATGACTTTGACCGATTCGTCGTCGCTGGTGTCCACGGTGAGGGGGATTATCTTGCGTCCGGTCTCTGCCGCTATCTCTTTGGCTGTTGCGTCCAACCGCTCCTGGTCACGTGCGGCGATGGCTACGTCCACGCCCTCCTGTGCCAGCACTCGCGCGATCTGCTTGCCGATGCCTCGACTGCCCCCGGTAACGATTGCTTTCTTTCCTGTCAGTTCCAAGTCCATGTTTTGTGCTCCTGTGGTTTTGTTTCTTTGGCTAGCTTCGTGTCTCCTCCCTCGCGGGGGAGGGTTTGGGTGGGGGCATCACAACCATCACTCCGGATTCTTCTCTGCGTCCTTCGATTGGCTCAGGACAGCGCTCAGAATGACATTGTTTGTTATCTTCCATGGGTAACTGTCAGGCACTTGGGTGAAGGGCCTCGCCCTGCCTAAGCCCTTGCGATTTGGTTTACGCGTTTCACGTTACCGATGCCCACAGAGAACTCGCCCGACTCAACGCCTTTGATGACAGTCACGGCGGCATCGCTGTAGGGCGTTGCCAGCCCCATCGCCTTGCCCTTGGTTGCCACCATGCCGTTCAAGTAGTCGATCTCGGTCTTGCGGCCCTTCATGATGTCCTGATACAGCGATGGGTACCCCGCAACTGCAGGTGGCGGGCCGGAGAAGGTCGCTTCAAGCTCCGCGTTACCCTCCCAAGCCGCCTGCTCAATGTCGTCTAGCGTAAAGCCCTTCATGGGCGATGGGATGTTGTGGCCCAGCGTTCGACCGACACGCAAAGCCTCCGCGCCGAGCTTCAACATCATGCTGCGTGACTCCGGGTTGGCGCGCACCTCAGAACTTGTGAGGCCCGTCATCCCGGCGGAGGGGTTTGCCATGCAGTTGATGGTCATCTTCGACCATCGCTCGCCCCACAGATTGTCGGTCACGATGGTGTCACCTGCGTGGTTCCATATCTGCTGAACCTCTCGCACCCGTTCCGTGTCGCGACCGTCCAACTCGCCGACCGTGAAGGACACGTTGCCCTTAAGGGCCTGGGACATTGAGCCGGTTTGGCGAGCGTGGCCTGCCTCCATCAACCAAGCAGAGATAGTGCTCACGCACCCGATGAGGCTGTCTGCCCCCGCTATGGGGGATATCTGTTCTTCGTTGATGCTGTTCTGCGGACTGACGAAGTAGCCGCTGTCCGTCAGGAAGGGCTTCATCAGCTCGATGGCCCAGGGGGTATCGTACGATTTCATGGCCACGATGATGAGGTCGAACTTCTCCTTGAAGTTGGCCAACTCGTCCACGTGTCGAGCGTCAACCTGCACCCGATACTCACCTTGAACACCGTCCAGCAGCAAGCCGTCGTTCTGCATCTTCTCAACATGCTCACGCCACGGATCGAAGAGGATTACGTCCTCCCCACCCCGAGTCATGTGGCCGCCAAGGGTGGAGCCGATTGCTCCAGCACCTATAACACCGATCTTCATAATGTCCCCTTTTGCGTTTGCCTTAGCTGTTAGGCCTGAGGAATGGTGTGCGGCTCCAGAGCCGTCGCAATGTCGGCATCGGACGTCTTGCCCGGAAGCACCATGCGAGATGGCAGCACGCCATACGCTTGAGCGTTCTGAGCGGCAGCGGGTTCGGTACCCTCCATCAGGTCTCTGGCCGCCTTCAAGATGCTCTGGCGCACCCTTATGATGGCAGAGTCCGCACTGACCAGATGCTCCCCTGTCCTGGGCGATACCGGGGCCCACTGATCCTCAATGAGCGCCAGGTCCTGGATGGGGAAGGACTTGATGCCGGTGTAGTTGAAATTCTTCTGCAATACACGGTCAATCAGGTAGTCGTTACTCTTGTTCGCCTGGGGGGTGAACGTGCCTGGGATCAACTCGGGGAACAGGAATCCGCCGTACTTGTCCTCATTCAACTCCGCATCGCTAAGCGGATCGTTCAGGTCGTAGCGGATGCGGTAGTGGGCCGTGTACTCATCGTCGATGGGCACGCGGATGTTCATCTGCAACACCTTGGGGCTGGCGCCGGGCGTGGTGAACGCAGGCAGCATCCAATGGGTGATGCCCATGTACATATCGCCGTCGGGCTGGTTGCGAACTGCGCCCATCAGCAGGCCGTAGTCCGTGTCCTTCAGGATGTAGCGAGGTGTCGGGTCGACGCTGGTGTTCTCGCGAATCTTGAGCGATTGGTTGTTCTGGTTGCCGTCCAGGGTGCTGTGAAGGTAGAAGCCGTGGCTGGCGTCCAGGTCACCTTCCATGGTCTGGAAGTAGTTGCAGTTCACCACCAGTTTCTGCATGAAGCGATGGCTCTCAGGCAGTTCTGTCCACTTGAAGGCCGGGAACGGCGGCTTCAGATCCTTTGGCCCCATATAAACCCACGTAATTCCACCCTTATCGATGGCCGGGTACGCTGCGATGGTCACTTTGTCCTTGTACGTCTCGCCTTCCGGAGAGTTGGGTAGGTCGGCGCAATTGCCATCCACATCGAACTTCCACCCGTGATAGACGCAGCGCAGTCCGCACTCTTCGTTTCGACCGAAGAACATGGGCGCGCCGCGATGTGGGCAGTAGGCATCGATAACGCCGGGGTTCCCATCCGAATCACGGAAGGCGATCAAATCCTCGCCCAGCAATTTCACTCGGACAGGAGTGCAGTCTGCACCGGGAATCTCTTCCATAAGCATGGCGGGCATCCAGAACCGACGGAAAAGCTCTCCCATCGGTGTACCGGCGTCCACCTGCGTCAACATGTCATTTTCATCTTGCGTAAGCATGAATAATCCTCCTCTGGTTTGGTATGAATGATGGGTATTGTCGCACGTGCAAAGACAGTGTCAAGGCAAAGCAAAAGAGCCCCGGTAAACCGGGGCTCTTTTCATACTCTTTGGTGTACGCCTGATTATGGTTGCGGGACGGAGAAGGGCTTCAACGCTTCTTCCACGTTGGCATCGCCCGGTAGCGTCATCCGTGTGGGCAGCACTCTGTAGGCGTCAGGGTTGTTGGCCGATGCAGGCTCCGTGCCCTCCATCAGGTCTCTGGCCGCCTTCATGATGATCTGACGGACGCGGATGACCGCAGAGTCCGCAGAGACCATGTGCTCTCCCGTCCTTGGAGAAACCGGGCCCCATTGGTCTTCAATAAGCGCCAGGTCTTGAATCTGGAAGGCTTTGATGCCTGAGTAGGAGTAGTTCTTCTGGGCCACACGATCAATCTGGTAGTCATTGCTCTTGTTGGCTACGGGGATGTACGTCCCAGGGATGAGTTCAGGGAAGAGGAAGCCACCGTACTTGTCCTCATTCAGTTCCTGGGCCGAAAGGGGCTGCTCCAGGTCATAACGCAACCGATACTGGTAACAGTTCTCATCGTCAATGGGAACACGGATGTTCATCTGCTGAACCTTGGGGCTGGCGCCTGGGGTGGTGTAGCTCGGCAGCATCCAGTGGGCCACGCTGATGAACTGATTGCCGTCCGCCTGTTTCCGGCTAGCGCCCATCAAAAGGCCGTAGTCGGTGTCTTCTAGCGTGTAGTGCGGGTTGGGATCGAAATACGTAGGGCCGTCCTCCCGAATTCGCGCGGAGATGTTGGCCGACTGGTCGTCCAACGTCCGGTGCAGGAAGTAGGCGTGGCTTGCGTCCAGGTCACCTTCCATCGACTGGAAGTAGTTGCAGTTCAGTGTGGTCTTCTGCATGAAGATGTGGTTCAACGGCAGGTCCAGCCATTGGAAATGGTGGAACGGGGGCTGATTGTCCTTTGGCCCCATGTACACCCAGATGATGCCGCCTTTATCGATGGCCGGGTATGCTGCGATGGTCACCTTGTCCTTGTACGTCTCACCCTCCGGGCTGTTGGGGAGATCGACGCACTTGCCGGTCACATCGAACTTCCATCCGTGGTAGACACAGCGGAGTCCGCATTCCTCGTTGCGACCGAAGAACATCGGTGCGCCGCGGTGGGGGCAGTAAGCATCGATGATGCCAGGCGCGCCGTCGCTGTCGCGGAAGGCGATCAAATTCTCGCCCAGAATCCTCACACGGGCTGGCGTGCAATCAGCGCCAGGAATCTCTTCGGACAGCATTGCCGGCATCCAGTATCTACGGAAAAGGTTGCCCATTGGAGTGCCGGGTCCCACCTGTGTGAGAAGTGCGTTTTCTTCCTGGGTAAGCATAGGTTTCCCCCTGGATTTGATTTGAGGATGACTTGAGGGAAATGTTGACCTGCCTCCAAGAGCCTGTCAAGAAGGCAGGTGCGTTGTCTTATTTTTTGGCTTCTACAGATCAACTACTTCAAAGGAGAGGAGCGCTGAACCTGTGCCCACGGTCTGTGTTCCTCCGGCGGAATGGCCGTGGGTGAACTCCTGGCTGTTCAGCCATGTCTGGAACTGCTCTTCCGATGCCCATCGGGTGTAGACGAAGTAGCGGGTCTCACCCTCTACAGGTCGAAGCAGCTCGAACCCCTCAAACCCAGGCATGCCATCAACGGCCTTGGCCCGTGCTGCGAATCGGCCTTCCAATTCCTTGCCAGTGCCCTCGGGCACCTCGATTGCGTTGATTTTAACGACGCTCATAGTTCCTCCCCGGTTGTTTAAATGCTCTACATCCAGTGTACATGACAGAACAAGCGTCTCCGGGCGTGAACCTGAGAAGTGAATCTCACAAAGGTAACCGCCAGGCATATGGGTCCAGGCTTGCCCCGGGTTATCGGGAGCCAAGCCCTGGCTGGCTAGCGAAGGGAGGGCAAAGCTACCTGATGTTTCAGCATTACTTCTTTGCGAGTCTTGGAGGACTCCAGAATCGCCAGACAGACCTCCACCGTTGCTTTGCCCCACCGGCCGTCGTGAACGAGGGGTGCGTTGTGGCGAACGGCGTTGTACAACTCGTCCATCAAGTCGCCTCGACCGGGCAGACCCCTACCGGCCTCGATTGGCATCTCATGAACACCGTCCTTGGTATACACGTTGATGCCGTCAGCTGTCGGTTTCATGTCACCACCCTCACAGCTCACGACGATGACCCCGAACCGTGGCTGGTGCTGCTCCGGTGCATTCCCGCCACGTTCACCAAGGCCTTTGTACGCATACGTTGACGTCCGGAGGGCTGTCTCCTCGTCCTGGCTCTTCACTTCTGCAAGTGAGCGCCTATTGCGTCCATGTTGCTCCGGGGAGCTCGCTTGGCCACCCTCGCCGATCCAGCCATTGAACTCGTCAGTGCTGAAGTGGTCGTATCCGCTGTACACGAGTGAAGCCGCTGTGCCGTCCTCAAACTCAAGGAAGGTTAGGTGGCTGCCTTCTGTGGGCCTATCCGAGTCCCATATGCCCGTAGCCGATCGGACGCTCTTGACCTTGCCTCCTCCAAGCAGCCTGACGGTATCCACCTGGTGTGGCACCTGGTTGAAGATGATGCCTCCGCCAAGGGAGGTGTCCAACTCCTCGGGGCGTCGCGGGCGGTAGAGGAAGTTGGTGTAGTTCCAGGTGTTGATCATCCCCAGCTTGCCTAGCTCACCACTGGCAATGACCTCACGCATCGTCCTGATGGCAGGGTCATAGCTGTGGGTGTGGCCGATGATGAGCTTCACTCCGGTGCGGTCCACGGCTTCAATCATTGCATTGCAATCCTCAAGAGTCAGCGCCATCGGCTTCTCGACGATGATGTGCTTGCCCTGTTCAGCGGCCATGATGACATGCTCTTTGTGGAACTGGTGGGGTGTAGCGATGTACACGAAATCAATGTTTGGGCTCTTGCAGAGGTCTGCTGCGTCCTCATACACCTCGCCCTCAAAGTCACGGGAAAAGGCCTCTCGTGGGCCGGCGAACTTATCTGCAGCGGCAGCAATACTCACGTCCGGGTGCTCCGCCAGGTTCCTGACCATGCCGCCTCCGGCCATCCCAAGGCCTATAAAACCCACTCGAAGTCTGTCTTCTCCATTTGCCATGCTTTCCTCCCGGGTGTGTCGTATCGCCCTATCGTGCTGCTACCGGCTCCGAAGGTGTTTCAGCAGGTTGCTCCATTGCTTTGGCGGGTCTAACCAGGAACAGGAATCCAGCACATACCCACCAACTCAGCGCCATCACCATGATGCCTATGCCATACCCACCGAAGAAGTCCGCCATTCCTGCCACCAGGAGGGGTCCTGACCCGCCCGAGATGGTGATAAGTGGCCGGACTTTGCCGGTGATAGCCCCCAGGTTGGCTCTACCGAAGTAAGCCGCCCACGCCACCTGGTTCAACCCGACCCAGCCGCCGATGCCAAATCCGGCGATGGCGCCCGCTATCAACCTTGAATCGCCGGGCAATACATGGAGCAGCGGCACTGTCAGGCCGGTGTAGAGGGCAATGGTCATGAGCGCATACCTGATATGCACTCTGTCTGCCAGCCAACCCCAGAAGAACCGTCCGGTGAAGCTGGTGAACCCATAGGCAGCAAAGGCCGTGCTAGCAACCTGTAAAGAGAAGTCTTTGTCCACAAACGTTGGTACCAGGTTTGTCGGGTAGGCTGTAGGTGAGAAGCTTCCAAAGAAGGCTGCCCCAACCAGCAACCACAGGGTTGTGGTGCGGAACGCTTCCTTGGCGGTCAAACTGCGATCGCCACCTCTACCGGATCTGGCTACTGCTTCCTCAGTGTCTTTATCGCCGTCTGTACGAAGGCCGATGTCCTCTGGTCGAGTCTTCAACAATAGCGACGGTAAGACCGTCATAATCAAAGTCATAACGCCCAGGATGACAAATGTCTGGCGCCACTCGAACCATTCAATGAGAGAAGGAACCACCAACGGGAGGGTCATGGCGGCGAACCCTGTACCCATGGACGCCAGCGCCATAGTCCTGCCGCGTTTACGAACGAACCACTTGGGTACCACCGCAGCCATGAGCAGGGCCCCGGGTCCAGCCCCAAACAATCCACTCAACACACCATAGATGAGCCAGAACTGCCACTGGGTATCAACCAGTGCCACTAGCATCAACCCAATCCCTGAGACCATGCCGCTCGACAGGGCCAGGATCGGTGCTCCCTTTCTGCTATCCAGGTACTTGCCTAAGAAGAATCCACCTACCGCAGCGCCAAGAGTGCGGAGCGCTATGCCTGCAAAGATCTCAGTCCCGGTCCATCCCAGGTCTTCCTTCATGGGCACAGAGAGGATGGCGGTAGCCCACATGGCCCCGGCAGTTGTGTAGGACCGCATGAAGACAATAGCAACAATCACCCACCCGTAAAAGATGGGTAACCGTGCCTCCCAGCCAATCGTTGGCTCATGGCCGTCGATTGGTGATGTCACAGGGATGTAGACGTACTGGCCATAGTAGTACTGCTCCGTATGAAGATGACGCCCATTAGTATACGTGTGGGAAGAAGAACGACAAGTATAAATCAAAGTTCATGGGTGAATTGCGTACAAAAGTATGGGGATGGACGTTCAGTGGTAGAATAGCAGCGGTATTCAGTATAGAGCGACGCGCCGAGGAATTAGATGATTCAGCGGCATACCATTCGCTACCGAACAGGGAGCCGAAAAGGCACCCGTTCAGGAGGTAGCCCGATGCGGTTGTTACGGCTTGTTCTACTTATAGCAATATCCTCGCTTCTGTTTGTGGCCTGTGGTGCCCTTGAAGGTGGGCCCGGGCCGCAAGGGGAACCGGGCGATACCCCAACCGAGTCAGAACTCAGAAACCTGGTAAACCAGGGAATCATTGATAGGCTGGAAGACGTCCAGGGCCCGGAGGGACCAACCGGCGCCACAGGTTCATCCGGCACCACTGGCCCTCGTGGCACGACTGGTACAACAGGCATCCAAGGCCCCACAGGCTCTCAGGGACCCATAGGACTTACAGGCGGCCAAGGAGATCAGGGTGAAACCGGCCTACAAGGAGTCCAGGGT
>JAPYRQ010000012.1 GCA_029936935.1 Dehalococcoidia bacterium
GCCCTGAAGAGGTCTTTGACCCCTCTCCCTATGCAGTAGCCTACGTTCGCCAATTTGTGCGACAGGAATACACGCACAACATGCCCAGGAAATGGAAGGCAGCGTTCAGCGGTTGTACCCATGACTGGGTCATGACAGCCATCCACGACATCGGTTTCCATTCAGTCATCCGCGAAGAGAACGGTGTGGAGCGCAAGGGCTTCCGCATCGTCGTCGGCGGTGGCACCAGCATCCAACCGCTTATTGCTCAGGAGTTGTATGACTTCGTACCGGTAGAGGATTTCCTCAAAGTGTCCGAAGCCTGCCTGCGCGTCTTCAACAACGCCAGCGAACTTCGGAAAAACAAGATGAAGGCACGCGTCAAGCTCCTGGTCAACCGCCTGGGCATCGATGAGTTCCGCAACATGGTGGAAAAGGTTATGCGAGAGGAGCTTGCCGATGTCACCTACGACATGGATGCTCTGACCGCCGGTGAGTATGAGGATCCAACTCCTCCGCCTCCCACGGCCTACCCGGCACTGCCAACGGACGATAAGAACTTCGATAGGTGGCGGAACAGCAACGTCGTCCAACAGAAGCAGGACGGCTACAGCGCCGTTTTCATCAAGCTTCGGCTGGGCAACGTCACTGACGAGCAGTTCTTCCAGCTTGCAGACATCGCCCGAGCCCTGGCAGGCAGCATCCGAATGACCGTTCGACAAGACATGGCCCTCCAGTGGGTGCCAAACGGAGGCCTATACGCGCTGTACCAGAAGCTTTCAGCCGTGGACATGGTTGAATCGGGGGCAAACGAGCTCAGCGACGTTGTTTCCTGCCCCGGCACTGAAAGTTGCGCTCTGGGTATCACTTCATCCCAAGGGATGGCTGGGAACCTCTGGGACGCACTGAAGGGCTACAAGGCTGACGATAAGCTGGCGAGTGCTATCCGTATCAACGTCTCCGGCTGCCCGGACGGCTGCGGCCACCACCACATGGGGAACATCGGGTTCCAGGGTGCCGCAACCAAGAACGGCAACGCCCAGGTACCTTCCTATGAGGTTTACATGGGCGGAAGCCAGATAGCTCCCGTTCGTATCGGCAAGCGACTGAAGGTGAAGATTCCTTCGAAGCGCATTGAGGAAGCCGTTCACGTCATCGTGGACGACTACGTGGCAAACCGTAAGGCTGACGAGATTTTCAACGACTATGTGGACCGCATCGGCGTTGAATCATATGAAGGCCTTCTGGCACCGGTCTCCACTGTGCCGCCTCTGGATAAGGATTCCATCCGGTACTACATTGACTGGAACCGGGACGTGCTCTACAAGGTGGAGCGCGGCGAGGGCGAGTGCGCAGCCTAACAACCACTGGCAACTAGGGCGCCCGCAACTAGGGGAGTAAAAAGAGTCCCGCCCAAATTGGGCGGGACTCTTTTCATTTGGTTCGTTCTGTGGCCTAGCCTTTGACGTACGTGAGCCTCTCTGCAACTTTTCCGTCCCTGACCAGCATCACATCAACCCCTCTGATATGACCGAGCTTGCCCCTATTGTTTTCCCAGTCATACGACCATCGCACCACACACCGGTCTCCCGTGGCTATCACTTCTTCCGTGGTAAATGTCGATGTCACGGAACCGGCAAAGAATTCTTGCCAGAGGGTTCGCACATCTTCCTGGCCTTCAAAACGCGAACCGTCCGGCGGGGCTGTGCTCTCGAACACGCAGTCGTTCGTCATGGCCTCCATGATTGCGTCGACATATCGAAGTGAGAAAGCTTCATTGAATCGATCAACTGCTTCAATGGTTGCTGCTGTCTCGGAGTCCGAATCGGCTGCATCGCCCGTGCATAGCCCCTTTGAGTGGAGCTGAAGTAAGAAGGAGTCGCGGAAACATAGCACAATCTATGACACAAGCATAGTTCAGGAGTCAGAGCGAAGAAGCTTAGTTGAACGGGCTATTACAGGTTGAACCGCTTACGGAAACGATCCCACCCCGTAGGCCCGCTGGGGTTCTCGTCGTATTCAACAAATTTGCCACGCCAGTGAGGCCTGGATGAGGCTTTATCGGCGCGAACAAAGAAGAGGGCGTATCCGGAGATACCGAGGATCAGCCCACCCCAGAGGAAGAGCGTCTGCCAGGTGCCGTTGACTATCATAGCAAACGTGAGAAGGAGTAGTACCCCAAGGACAATGGCGCGTCCAGTGGTGAGCGAACCCTTCAGCCCGAATGAAGGTGGGCGTGAGGAGTCGTTCTGTTCTTTGGGCAGCTTTTCAGGTTTGCTAGGCGGAGGAAGATCCTCCGTCTGTTCCAGGATTTTTTCGATCTCCTGCTGAAATCGCTCCGGCATCGTCCACCTCCGGACTTCCCGTCTGCTACGCGTTTCTGTCCCCACAGTTGTCGCTGTAAACAACAATAATGCCGTGACTACAGAAGATCATTGGAGCCTGAGCTCCACTACGAAATAGCTACTGCCCGCTACGGGCACCAACTACTGTTTAAAGAATGCTACCGACTCTATGCAGGGGTGTCAAGATTGTGCAGAATCTAACGATTATCGGCGATGCGTTTGTCCGGGGCATGCAGTACCATAATTCTCAACAACAGCCTATATCCAAACGGGGCAGAACTATGGAAGCCACAGAACAGAGTTCGTTCCTCCGCCGTGTCTATCCCCTCGATCCTCGAGAGGTGACTGAGGAGGAGTTGGCCGTCATATTCGCAATGACCTCTCGTAGGCCGGAAGCCTTTGACGCCATCAAGGAAATGGTCACTGCTGAGAAGGCAGCGGATTTCCACGAGCGTTGGGTTCTGGGCTACGGTCATGCCTCTGTTGCAGAGCACGCAATCATCCATCTGGCTGTGGAAAACGTGTCCCGGTTGGCCTGCGATACCCTAGAGGACAACCGCCTGGGCTCCTACACGGAAAAATCCTCACGCTATCAACTCCTTGAGCGCAACGCCTTCTACACCCCTAAAGAGCTAGATGCGGACCCGGAGGCCAAATCGGTCTATGTGGCAGCATGCCAGACACTGTTTGATGTGTATCAGCGGCTTGTAGACGGCACCATGGCCTACCTGGCAACCATCCACCCACAGAATGAAGGCGAGCGTGACGGCGCATACAAACTGCGACTTCGACGTGAAGCCACGGATACCTGCCGGTTCGTGCTCCCCGCATCGGCCCTGACCAACGTAGGCGTGACCATGAACACCCGGACGCTGGAGCACGCAGTACGCAAACTCCTCTCGTCGGCCCTTGATGAAGAGCGGACGTTGGGCGAGGAGTTCAAGGAGCAGGCAAAGTCCATTACGCCAACCCTCGTCCGGCACGCAGAGCGCAACGACTACCTGGAGCTAAGCCGGACGGGATTGGAAGAGCAGTCAGCAACGCTCTTGCCAGCCTCGCCATCGTCAGACCCCGGCGCTCGTTCTGTGTCGGCGCTACTGGTGGACTACGACCACGATGCCCAGACCCGACTGGTGGCAGCGCTCCTGTATCGCAACGCCCACGCCCCATTCGACGATGTCTGGAAGCAAGCAAAGAACCTCTCGCCCTCACAGCAGGAAGAGGTCATCACAGCAGCATTGGGCTACCTAGGGCCCCACGACTCCACGGTGCGGGAGTTGGAGCAGGTTGAGTACACCTTTGAGTACCTGATGGATTACGGCGCGTACCGGGAATTCAAGCGACATCGCATGCAATCGTATCTGCCACAATCGCTCACAGTAGTTGAGGGGTTTGTGGAGCCTGAACTCATTGTCGATAGCGGTCTGTCGGAGACCTATCGCGAGGCCATGGATGCCTCAGCCGATGCGTACAACAAACTTGCAGCTAGGTCGCCACGCCTCGCCGAGTATGCAGTGACGCACGCGCATCTTCGACGTGTGGTGAC
The DNA here is from genome assembly GCA_029936935.1 of Dehalococcoidia bacterium. Lineage (GTDB taxonomy): Bacteria > Chloroflexota > Dehalococcoidia > Lucifugimonadales > UBA1127 > UBA1127. Next base: position 3,871 of record JAPYRQ010000012.1, read on the forward strand.
GCGCATGAACCTGCGTGAGTGCTACCATTTCTTCAAGCTCCGTGTTCAACCGGAAGCGCACTTCACCATCCGTGGCGCCGCTCAGCAGGCCATGGATCTGGTCAAAGAAGTCCACCCTCTGCTGTTGAAGTTCATAAATCTCCGGCAGAGCTAGCCGGAGGTTACATGCAATTCCCTCCCCTCCTTGAGGCCCAGTTCCTCACGCGACTCAACCGGTTTGCTGCGTTGGTGCTGTTGGATGGCAAAGAGGTCATGGTGCATGTGGCCAACTCCGGTCGTATGCGAGAATTGCTTCAACCCGGCAATCCCTGCTACCTATCCGACCAGCCTGGCGAACATCGCAAAACGGCCTACGACCTTGTTTTGGTGTCCATCGACAGGAATCCCGCAAACGCCATAGCAGAAGAACGCCTTAGTTACGATAGCAAGCCTAAGTCGCCACAGGATTCCCCACTCGTACAGAAGGGTACAGGGCCCGCCCTGTCCCTTGTTTCGGTTGATTCACGGGTGCCCAACGCCCTCATCTGGGAGACGTGGCGTGAAGGCCTGCTTCCGCATTTTGATGGATATACCGATGGTAGACGTGAAGTCACGTTCCAGGACAGTCGATTCGACATGATGCTCCAAGGCCCAACGGGGCTGTGCTACATAGAGATGAAATCGGTCACCCTGGTGATGGACGGCATTGCGCGCTTTCCGGACGCCCCCACAGAACGAGGTCGCAAACATATAGGCACGCTCATGAAGGCCGTGGAAGAAGGGCACCGCGCCGCCGCGATCTTCGTGATTCAGCGCGACGATGCTGCGGGCTTGTCCCCCTACGATAACAACGACCCCGAGTTTGGGGCTGCGCTGCGGGAGGCAGTTGATGCAGGGGTGGAAGCATACGCTTTCACGTGCACGTTGACCCGAGAGGCCATCACCATAGCTGGCGAAGTACCTGTGCTGCTATAGCGCGATAAGGCATAATGCAGCGATGACAGAGGACAATCTACCTAAAACGGCACTACGTCCTGACTCTTTGGTTGGCAATAGGCTGACGGAGTTAGCCCGAACGCAGCGAATGGTGTTCTTCGCCGGGCTGCCGGGCGTTGGCAAGAGCCTGTTGATTCGGGAGTTAGCCAACATCGCCCACGGCCTCGGTCGACGCCTACATCTACTCCAGTGGGACGTGGTTCGCCAGGGCTTTGTCTCCAGCGCCGTCCTGGCCAAGTACCCCGATGTGAACGGCGTTACCCACGCAGCCATCCGCAAGGCGATGGGAGTATGGTCGAGGAGCGCGGTGGCTCGGTGGCACGTCGACAACCCCGACGCTACCGAGATGCTTATCGGCGAGGCACCCCTCATCGGCAACCGCTTCATTGAACTCGCAGCGCCCAAGGCCGACGACGCTGAGCCGTTGCTCACTGCGCCCACCACCACGTTCCTTGTACCAGTACCGTCACGGGTAGTCCGCCAGGCCATTGAGGGCGCTCGTGAAGCCAGCACCGCTGACCCAGGGCACGAACGGGAAGCAGGCGATGCCCGACCGAACGTGATGCACGCGATATGGGCTGATTTGGTAGAAACTGCGTCGGTCATGGGGATCGGTAGCCAGCGCGACGGCAATTACAACCCATACACCTACCGGGGTGTCTACTCGGCGGTGCTCAAGCATCGTCGCAGTGAAATCCTGCCCATCGAAGAGGTACTTCCGGCGAATGGCCGTTCAGTCTACGATTTAGCTGTTCCGTACCAGGATGTAATGCCAACCGATTCAGAAGTGGAGGCGTTCATTCAACAAGTAGAGCAAAGCTACCCCGATTTCAAAGTCCTTGAGGAAGAGGTCGCCCAGTGGTACGAAGTATAGGCACAGGAACCGCCAAAACATTGCTGCCAGAGGTCTATGACCGACTCTTCACCGCATATGGCACACAACATTGGTGGCCGGGGGCAACGAACCCGTTTGAGGTGTGCGTTGGCGCCATCCTCACCCAATCCACCGCGTGGACCAACGTGGAAAAAGCGATGGAGAAGCTGAAGACCGCTGGGGTCGTCTCCCTTGAAGGTATCCAGCAAACGCCGGTAGAAGAGCTGGCAGTGCTGGTGCACTCCTCCGGCTACTTCAACGTGAAGGCCCGCAAACTCAAAGCTCTGACGCAACACGTCTATGACCAACACGGGGGGGACCTCTCGGCGATGCTAAGCCAACCGTGGGAGGAATTGCGCTCTGAATTGCTCTCGGTGTACGGCATAGGTGAAGAGACGGCTGACGATATCGTCCTTTACGCCGCCGACGCCCCAAGCTTCGTGTCAGATGCCTACACCAAACGCATCGTGGATAGGCTCGGCATCCCGCCGAAGAAAGATCGCTATGAAGACTACCGCGCCCTGTTTATGGGTGCTTTACCCGCTGACGTTTCCGTTTTCAACGAGTACCATGCACTTATTGTGAAGTTGGGCAAGGACGTCTGCAAGAAATCCAAACCCCTTTGCCAGGAGTGCCCATTGATTGAGATATGCATAACTGGAGCCAGGGAGGCATCGTGAAACTCATCGCGCTACTGATTCTCGGAGTCCTGTTCGTTGCCGCATGTGAAGAAGGTGGTGCAGGCAACGGGGGCGCCTTGTCGATTCCGGCTGTGCCAAACGACATACGCAGGACGGAGTACAGTAGTGTGCAAAATGCGGTAATGCTGGCGATGATCGATAACGGGTTGGGTAGCATTACCCCTGTTTGCGCGTCCACAAACGACATGTCAGCATTCCCGGACACCACATGGAGGGACGGCTTACGGTTTGCCGCCCCAGACACTGCGGGGCTCCTGCTTTCCCGACATGACCTGGTGAAAGATGACCGCGAACCCGGGTACACTGACTATATGTCAGACCAGTTCACCAGGTGTAAATATCTGGTCAAAGCAAACGGCGATGTATTCTAGGCCGACATCAACGGGAATACTACAGCCGACCCGGAACTAGCAGACTGCACTTAGTTAGCGCTGCTCCACCTAGGGTTTGCTCAACTCAATCACATCCCGATAGGACTTTGGTTTTATCGGGAACAGCCAGAAGCTATCGAAGCGGATGTTGGACAGCTTGATTCGGTCATCGGGGTGGAGGGCAAGTCGCAACTCGTCCAGCGGAACCCGATTCTCAAGCCTCCGGTAATCGAAGAAGAATCGATAGTTCTCATGGTCCACCTCTTGGACAACGCCAATGCCCGGCACCGATTTTGGATAAAGGCGATAGCTCCCGGTGCAATACAGCAAGACACGGTCACCCTCAGCCAGCCCGCGGGGCCAGCCAGCGTTCACGCCAAAGTGACCCTCCTCCACCGTCACATGGTCCGGCAGAGTAGGGTCACCGAATACAGCCAGGTAATATCGAGGTTTATCGGTCACGCTCCTCACTCCAACAAGACTTTCCCATCCTTCATCAGGCTAGTATGAACAGTCCTAGTATTCCTTAGTAACCGTCAGGTCATATGGGTGCAGGGTGATACCCTGCCTACTTGACTAGCAGCGTGTCGTCCAGGTTGGCCCATTCGGCAAAGGAACCATCGTAGTTCCTGACACGGTCATAGCCCATCAGCCTCAGGGTCAGCAGTCCGTGCGCCGCACGGATACCACCCTGTCAGTACGTTATGACCTCTCTATCGGGCGTCACTCCTGCAGCATCAAGCAATACCTTTAGCTCCGCCGCGGACTTCCATGTCCTGTTCGGCTCAGCGTTCATAAAGTTGGTCCACTCCAGATGAACAGCCCCGGGAATATGTCCGCTTCGCTTGTTCCCTCTGGTGACCTCTCCTGCCCACTCGCCGTCAGAGCGCATGTCCAGATAAAGCACCTTGGAGTCCTCAACGTGGGATTTACCGTAGTCCAGGGGACACAAGAGGTCTTCGTTGACAGCGGGCGTGAACCCCGGCGCAGAAACCTTCGGGATATCTCGAGAGACGGGTCGCCCTTCATGGAACCACTTCTCCCATCCACCGTTCAGCACCTTGGTATTGGTGTGGCCGTAGTAGTTCAGCGCCCACCACATCCGGGATGCGGGCACACCGCCGGCAGTGTCATACGTGACCACAGTGGTATCGGGGCCAACACCCAGATCGCCCATCAACTTAGCAAACTGATCAGGCGGCATCACATGCAGAGTGTCATCAGCGTCCTTGAGGTACGGGTTTACGCGCAGCCCTACGGCATTCTTGATATGCGCCTTCTGATAGAGATCAAACGTCGCGCAGTCGATGACTCGTACATTCGCGTCATCTAAATGGGCTTCAAGCCAATCGGCATCGGCAAGGAGTTCTGGTCGAGCGTATTGGGTGGATGACTGGGTCATACGTCAGCCTCCTGAGTGGAATGGGCACAAGTATACTCCACGACTGAACGCTTTATGCGTTATGATGTGAAGTAGAAATCAACGAATTCTATCGGAAACTCCAGGAGGGCTGATGCTCTACGATTTTCACACCCACACGTTCCTAAGCGATGGCGTCCTGTCTCCCGTTGAACTCATCCGAAGGGCTGTATCCAACGGCTACACGGCCATTGCAGTCACAGATCATGCCGGACTTGGCGATCAGGAACGCGTGTTGGACATCCTGGTCAAAGAGTGCGAGATGGCATCGGCAGAGATGGGGATCATGGCGTTTCCGGGCGTTGAACTCACCCATGTACCGCCCAAGCGCATTGCCGAGGCTGCCCGTAAAGCGAAATCGTTAGGTGCGAAAATCGTCCTGGTGCATGGCGAGACCATCAAAGAGCCGGTAGCAGAGGGGACAAACCGGGCGGCATTGGAGTCTCCGGACGTAGACATCCTGGTACATCCGGGGATGTTGACCGAAGAGGAAGCGGAAATGGCAAAGAAGGCGGGCATCTACCTTGAACTGACAGCCCGAGCAGGCCACAGCCTGACGAACGGACACGTCGCACGAACCGCCATAGCCGTGGGAGCTAACCTGGTTGTCGACTCCGACGGGCACAAGCCTGAGGATCTGCTCACGGAGCAGCTAGCTCAGCAAGTAGCAATTGGTGCAGGACTCAGCCATGAGGCGCTGACGACAGTGCTCCATACCAACCCGCAGGCGATTATCGCAAACATGGCGGGCTAGTACGGAGCACCTATGAAAACCGCCCCTGTGTAGGGGCGGTTCTTGTTAAGCCTTGCCGATTCTGAAAATCTTTGTTCCGCACGTTGGGCAAACACCCTGGTTGGCGGGTCTACCGTTCTTCAACGTGACCGCCTGCGGATCCTTCATTTCCTTCTTGACCCTGCACTTAAAGCAATAACCTTCCATTTGAACACCTCCGATTTAAATACGATTACATTCATAATTAGCTACGGCGAGTAGCTTTGTCAATAGGTAAATCGGCTTTCTGCCCAAAGCTGAACCTTTCAGTCCATCAGATTAGACGGAATATGAATTCCAAACGATATTCATTTAACGATTACCATTTGTTTAACAGTTTGACTTTTTGCGTTATGTCTGTATACTAGCTTTCGTTCGACCTTGTGGTCGTTCAGCGGTTCTGAATTACGCCGCGGGGCAATCCCGTGAGCGCCTGAGTTTAAGTAGATATGGAGGTAACTATGTACCAGCCTCGTCCAGAGCCCACGTTTTCTCGAGCACGTTCAGCCCCCTCAGCTTCATCCGTAATGGCACAGCATCTCTCAGACCAAATCCATGAGCCTTTGGATTTTAAAGATGCCATCCCGGAGCCGGTCATTCCCTCGTCGCCACCTCGATACCGCCCGCAGCCTCAGCAACAACAGGCCCGTCGTACAGACATGGACTGGGCTGGCTGGGCCGCTCGTTCCCAGCAGGTACAAGAAAGACTTGCCGTTGGGTTTGAGCGTGTAGTCTGGGGTGGCGTTGGCGCCCTGGCTGGCGCAGCCGCAGGCGGAGTACCTGCCCTTATCGATAACATGAGGCCCGGTTACCCCTTCGTTTTCTCCCAGTCACTGGGCGCAACAATAGGAGCGATTGGTGGCATTCTGATCATGGGCTGGCTTCGGTCACGAGCAACCACTCCACGTCGCCGACCTGAGCAGCAAGAAAATTGGTCTCCCAGGAATCAAGACGCGTCCTGGGGTTAATCTGCTTAGATAGTCGGTAGAAGCCGGTCATCGGTTGCTACCGACTTGGTAGATCGTCCAAAAGCTCTTTATGGTAACCGTTGGTCCTGACGCACTGATGCCCCTCCGGCCCCATCGCCACGCCACAAAGCGGACATCTAGGACGCCCAGCGGCACAGACGATCAACGCCTCTTCCGATAAAGACTTTAGCTGCTTCAGGTCCAGGAGCGTTCCCAACGTAGGCGTGCGAGGGTCGGTCTCTTCCTGGTCATTGGCCTGGAGCTGAAGGATCGACCCCCTGGACTCATCGTTGATCATGAGTTGACCAACCTGAAAATCAAATTCCATGTCGCCGGCGCGGTCTGGTGCAATACTCGGCACATCAGACGCACTCATATCAGCGGTTGAGAGCAACCGTTGGATTGTAGTAGCCAACTGAAAGAGTTGCTCCTTCTCCATCCACAGGCTAGCACTGCCAAATTCAGCCTCTATCAACAATCGGAATCGTCGATTCCCCGGTTCCCCCACGGCGTCTGCATTGACCTTGAAAGCCCGCCCTAACTGGTTTTTTGGGTCAGGCACATACCCCTCCAACGTTGCCGATTGTCAGAGCATCATAGCATAAGGTCACGGTTGCATGGGACATGGTTTGATGCATATGATTCCACCTACAGGCGAACGAAATCACCGGGCGGGTAGGGCACTCATGGCTGAAAACTCCATTCATCATCCCAAGCTACGGCCCCTCGACATCCGAAGGGTCGAACAGGGCGGACAACATCTCCTCTCCGTCAATGATCCTATGAGGTTGACCGACCAGGCTATGCTCATAAACCATCGGCAGGCATCGGTTTTGGCTCTCTGCGATGGCACACGGGACGCACTGACGCTGGTTGCTGACCTGGGATCGCGCTACGGCATCCACGTACTCCTCCCGGAGATGGAGCAACTACTTCAGGATTTGGACGAGAACCTGCTGTTGGAAGGCCCACGATTCCAAGAAGCATGTCAGCGTGCATTAGTGGCGTATCGACAGGCCCCGTATCGACGACCGTCCCTTGCGGGTGCTGTTTATCCAACCGAAGCAATCGACGTGCAACGAACCCTCGACGATTTTTGCGCCCAGTCACCTCCGGCGGACCTGCTAGGCCAACGGCAGGGGGAAGTCGTCGGCATCCTAACACCCCACATCGACTACGCTCGGGGCCACCAGGTGTACGCAGGAGTTTGGCAGCAGGTCATCCCCGACTTGAGCGACTACGACCTTATCGTGGTGCTAGGCACGGATCACGCTGGCGGACCGGGGAAGCTGACCCTCACTCGACAGCACTACGCCACACCTTGGGGTACTCTCCCAACCGACCTGGAAGTCGTTGAGGCTCTCATCCGTGGCCAGGGAGCCGCCGTAGCCCTAGAAGAAGAGCTACACCACGTTAGAGAGCACTCCATAGAGCTGGCTTTGGTGTGGTTGCACTATGCACTCCATCGAGGAAACGGTTCGCCACTACCGGAAAACAAGCTGCCTCCGGTGGTGCCCATACTGTGTGGCCACATGGAGCCCTTCATCCAAAACCAGGGCTCTCCGGAATCACATCGTGAGTTCGCAACGCTGTTAGACACCCTGCGGTTCACAATGGAGCGGAGACGAACGCTGGTTGTAGCATCCGGCGATCTGGCTCATGTTGGACCTGCCTTTGGCGATGCGGCTCCGCTTGGAGCACAAGAACGCACCAGCTTGCAGGAAGACGACGCAGGCTCATTAGCGGCCATTAGTCGCGGAGATGCACCAGCCTTCTTCCAGGGTCTCCAGGCAGAGGACGACCGGCGGCGTGTCTGTGGCTTGACTCCAATCTACCTGGCCATGCAGCTGCTCGGTGGCAACGTGTCAGGCACCGTGACCGATTACGCCCAATGCCCGGCAGATATCGACGGCGGTTCACTGGTATCCATCGCGGGAGCCGTTTGGCGCCGGAATCCTTAGGCCTCCAGAGCGCACATTTTAAGGCCTCTAGCTGAACCGCAAAACTCCGTCCTGCCGCACCCCATGCCCTAATTTCATCGAATTCCCCCACGCCTAAGATGACTCCGCAACCACATCATATCAAGCCTACGATTATCGTAATAATATGGACTTTGTGAAGCTGTGCACATACGGATTTTTGTTGACAACGTCTGCTCTTCGATGATACTTTGGAGGGCGGAATTCGCCTTGGTGACAAGGCATACTTTTGTGCCCGGAGATATTCATACAAGGACAGTAACCACGATAGCAACGGCAAGCACAAGCGATTCGCTCCAAGCAAACAACACCATCGTGCTGCCATTACGAAAAACACCACCCCACAAATAAGACTAGAAGTTGAACGGGAGGTCCAATTGAAGCGGGAAGATTTCATCATCCGATTCGCGGGAGAGGGCGGCCAGGGAATGGTCACCTCCGCAGATGGGCTAGCACAGGCAGCTTCTATGGCTGGCTTTCACGTTCAAACATTCTCCACATTCCCTTCCCAGATCCTTGGCGGTCCTACCTGGACACAGACACGTATCTCCACCACCCCCGTGCGTAGCTCCGGTGACGCTATTGACGTCCTGGTCTGCTTCAACCGGGAGGCGTATGACAATCATAAGAGTGAAGTCCGGGACGATGGCGTCATCATCTACAACTCCGGCGATTTTGAACTTAATTCAGACGGCAAGAGCTTCGGACTCCCCTTCGAGGAGCTAGCCAAGTCCACCGGTAACGCCCGGGCAGAGAACATGGTCGTCATCGGGGCTTTCGCCCACCTGGTGAACATGCCTCAGGAGTACCTGGACGATTTCGTGACCAAGCGGTTCAGCCGAGGTCGCACCGGTGACGAAGAGATAATCCGCTCCAACATTGAAGCCATGAACCTTGGCCGTGCTGAAGCGGCTTCCAGCGGCTTTAGCCTGGCAGAGATGGCTGAACCAAAGAAGCCCGATTACGAACAGATACTGATTAAAGGCAATGAGGCTGTCTCCGCTGGCGCCCTTGCTGCTGGCATTAACTTCTACGTCGGCTACCCCATCTCCCCAGCCACGCCCATCCTTATTGCAATGGAACGTTCCCTGGTGGGAGAAAACCAATTCGCCTACCAAGCAAGTTCCGAGATTGAAGCGATCAACGCCATCATCGGCGGAAGTTACACAGGGAAGAAGGCCATGACGGCCACTTCCGGACCAGGTCTCTCGCTCATGAGCGAGGCCATTGGCATGGCATGGATGACAGAGGTTCCTTTCGTAGTAGTGAACGTCCAACGTGGCGGCCCTGCAACAGGACTGCCTACCAAGACAGAGCAGTCTGACTTCCAGTTGGCGCTCCACCCGGCCCATGGTGACTCGGTACTCCCCGTCATCGCTGCCGGAACGGTAGAAGAATGCTTCTACGCCACTGTAGCTGCCTTCAACTGGGCAGAGCGGTATCAAGGCCCGGTCATCTTGCTGACTGAGATGATGCTGGCAGAGCGAGCGCAGAACATCCCTCGCCCGGATTTGGACAAACTCAAGGTAGAGAACAGAGATGTCTACAAAGGCCCAGAAGGGTACCTCCGCTACGAGGCGAAGGAGCTTTCTCCCATGCCTCTGCCGGGGACTCCTGGCTCCTACATCGCCAATGCCAGCGAGCATGACCCCTACGGTGACACCACTCACCTTGCTGAGCGCCACATCCACATGATGGAACGTCGGTTCTCCAAGTTGAAGCTGTTGGAAGATGGCGAGTTTGAAAGCAAGAATACCGAGGCTTCAGTGGCAATCATGTCCTGGGGTGGCTCCAAGGGCCCTTCAGAAGAAGCATATGAACTCATCCTGGAGCACGGCAAGCAGATGGCTTGGTACTACACCATGTTCCTTCATCCCCTGCCAGCCAAACTCCTGGAAGAACTCCTACAAAAGGACCTTGTGATTGTTCCTGAGTTGAACTTCCAAGGTCAGTTCTCGGGTTACCTACGGTCTCTGGGCGTTAAAGCCGAATCCATCACACAGTACACCGGCCTTCCCTTCAACGTTGAAGACCTAGCGCAACGCATAGAAGAGCGCTTGGGAGCCGGAACCAAAGGAATGGTGAACGTATGAGTAAGAAAAATCCAGAGTACGATTTCAAGTGGTGCCCCGGCTGTGGAGACTTCGGTGTCCGTAGGGCTATTGAGATGGCTATGCAGAAGTGGAACATCAAGACTGAGATGCCGCCAGAGCAGAGCGTGGTAGTTGCGGGAATCGGCTGTTCCGGTAACACCGTTCACCTTCTGGAAGGCCCGCAGCCTTACGGCTTCCACGGGATCCATGGTCGATCCCTGCCATTGGCAATGGGCGTAAAGATGGGCAACCCTGACCTGAACGTCGTCGTGGTTGCAGGCGATGGTGACTTCCTGAGTATTGGTGGCGAACACATCTCACCGCAAGCAGCCAGAAACCTCAACGTCTGCGTAGTTGTCATGGACAACGGCGTGTACGGCCTCACCAAAGGCCAGAGTTCCCCAACCACTGAAACCGGCACGGTGACGTCATCTACACCTTTCGGCAAGATAGAGACTCCCGTACATCCGCTGAACCTGTTCATGACGCTTGGCGTGTCTTTTGTCGCCTCCAGCTTCTCCGCAAAGGTGAAGGAGATGGCAGACCTGATACTCCAGGCTATGGAGCACCCGGGGTTTGCTATAGTCCACGTAAACTCACCGTGCACCACGTACAACAACACGTACGACATCCTGAAGGGTGATGCCAAGAACAATATCGCTCCGGTGGTGTATGACATTCCTGAAGAGCACAACTCCGCTGATCGTGATGCAGCATTCGCCCTTGTTCAGGCGAAAGGCGTCCCTCTTGGTCTGGTTTACAAGGATCCTGAGGCTGTCTCCTTTGAGCAACGGGTGGCAGGTACGCTCGCAAACGCCAAAGGCCGGACTGCCGATGACGTGTTCAACTCCCTCGTCATCTAACGCAGCGAACTAACGAACACAAAGAGAGCGCGACCGATTGGTCGCGCTCTCTTCATTTCATCGATGTCCTGAATCTAGTCGGTCTTCGTAGTAACGTACCCCTCAAGGTATTTGCGCAGTATCACTCGACCGCGATGGAGCCTTGCTTTCAACGCCGACACACTGATACCTAGCCGCCTCCGCAGCTTCATCGTTCTCCAGGCCCTGCACGTCACGTATCACTACTGCTGACCGAAGGTCCGCAGGGAGTTGGCTTATACCATCAGCCAAGGTGGTCTTCAGCTCCTGGTTCAATGTCCATCGTTCGGGGTTCTCAGCCCAGTCCGGCACTTCTCGGTCTTCGTAGCCGGTATCGGACAAAATCGGCGCACGCTTCATTTTGCGGATGCGCATCAGACACACATTGGTGGCAATACGATAGAGCCAGGTACTCACCACAGCATCGCCACGGAACCTATCCCACGCCTTGTATGCAGCTATGAACGCCTCCTGGGTAGCGTCCTCTGTCTCCTGCGGGTCCTTCATCATGCGGTAAGCAACGTTGTACACAAAATCTGTGTACTGTTCTACGATCTCACCAAATTCCTGTTTGGTCTCCACCTAGCTCCTTTGGAGTTGTGCCAACCTCGCGATGCATCCACATGCTAACTCATGCATCAAAGAAAGTGCAGGGTCAACCAGCCCTAACTATTGACCATTGATACATGATTCACTAGAGTGCAGTATAGGGTAGTGAGTAGGAGCCTGGTTTTAAACTTCGTTTCTGGCCTTTCAAGTCTGACGATTGCGTAGATTTTCTTGACGTCAAGAAAATGGCCTCAGCGTACATCGAACAAGATGGGGACATCTCCCGGGAGATGATTGACGAGTTGACGATCCACCTTGATGACTGCCAGCCATGTGGCGCGTTCGTCCAGTCTCTCCGGGCAACCATTGAAGGTCTTAAAGACCTGCCCAAGGAAAAAGCGCCCGACAGGCTCAAAGAAGAACTCAGGAAGCTGGTCAACTCAGACTGACCTGTCCTTTTGTAACCTCTCGATAATGCAGAAAGGGTTTCCACAAGTGGAAACCCTTTCTTTGTTGATTCAATAATCTGACTACGCCTCTGATGCGTATTTAGACGGGCACTTCACAATGATCTGGTCTGCGTGGAACACACCCTCAGGGCTATAGCTGCCTTCTGCAATGATCTCCGAGTGGTCGTTGAAGAAGAGGTCCGGCACAACGCCGTCAAAGCTCGCGTTCATGACGTACTGACCATCCTCGTCAGCCAGGGCAAAACTAGCAACCGTCCCTTCGGTCTCTCGCAAGAAGCTGCCGGGCACCAGTTTCCCGGAAACCCTATTCTGCACGCCGTACGCTGCGCTTCCCTTGTCTTGGAGCTCATCCACCGTGAGGTAATAGACCGTGGAACCCTGGAACGACAGGAACGCAAAATAAAACAGAGCCCCAAAGAACAGGACTCCGCCTATGATGAGTCGCCCACGACCTCGAAACAGCGAGACGCTTTCTTGGAATTGTTCTTCTTCTGGAAAGGCATCGTTGTCTGTAGATTCCATCATTTCACCTGGGAAAAGTATATCGCGTAGCTGGTAGCAGCGCAACGAATTTGGGATTCGATGCGGGCCTCTATCGCTCTATACGCAATAGCTACAAAAATGGTTCTTGGTGACCTAGGCCGCATCAAAGGGAACGCCCCAAAGGGCAAACCACTTATCAAGCTTCTTTTCCATGGGGAGCAACTTGCTGATTCTTCCAGAGAGGTCAATCTCTGTTTTGTTGTCTCTATGCTGCCCGTCCGGATCCGAGACAAAGGGGTAGAACGTGCCGCGTTTGTAGGTGTATATCCACTCTACGGATTTCCCCTCATGGGTGAAGGGGAAGACAGCCGCCAGCAACTGGTCTCTACAGCCATGTTCGTTGAAGCTCTGACCCACGGCATATATCGCCATTGCCAGGTCTTCAAACTGGTCGTCCGCCATGATGATCCACCGATAGCCGTACTCGTCCGTGACGATGTTGTAGCGCGTCCCGGTCATCTTTTCCCCGGCAGCCAATAGCCCCCGCATCTCGTTCTCAAGGTCAGAGAAGAACTCGCTATCGTTCGGCTTGAAGGTCAGTCCAACCTTGCCGGTGGTGAACATCTGGTGAGTCGAGGACAGGGTCGGCTCCGCTATAGCGATGGCCAGGATAGCATCGTCAGCCTTTGCAGCACCCCGGCCCTTACGGAAGAGGGCCACTAGCGACCTCGCTCCATCTGCAGCTCAAACTCACGCAACTTTGCAATGCGTTTTTGCATAGGAGGGTGGGAAGCGAACAGACCCGCAAACTTCTCGCCCTTCAGCGCCGAGACGATGAAGAATGCGTTGGCCGTCTCCACTTTGCGAAGGTCGTCGGTTGGTATTTGGGCAATAATGCCAGAGATCTTCTCAAGCGCCGATGCCAGCTTGGACGGAGCCCCGGTAAGCATCGCAGCGCCACGATCAGCCGCGAACTCCCGGTACCGCGACAATGCCAGAATGAGCAACGTTGCCAGGAAGTAAACCAGGATGGACACAAAGTACGCCATCATCAATGCACCGGCAGCACTATTCCCATGGCTTCCCCCGCGATGTCTACCCATACCACCGAAGAGGGTCATCCACATGAGCATGTTCATCAGCATGGCCGCTATGGTGGAGAAGAAGCTGGCGAGCATCATTGCACGGACGTCGCCGTTCTTGATGTGGCTTAGCTCGTGAGCGATAACGCCCTCAAGCTCATCATCGTCCAATCGACGGACCAATCCGTCCGTGACACAGATCATTGCCTTCTTCTGGTTCCTACCGGAGGCGAAGGCATTAGGCACATCGGTCATCGCCAGGGCCACTTTCGGCTTGGTCATATCCGCGATGGCAACCAGCTTGTCCACCATGGCATGGAGCTTCGGCTGCTCCTGCTCGGTCACCACCTTGGCGTGCATCGATCTGAGCACCAGCTTTTCAGACCCAAACCATTGGAACATGAACATTGCGCCTGCAATGATCGTGACAAGGATTATCGGCACACCTAGAGCCATCATCACGGTCACAAAGAACAGATACAACGCTGCCAGCATGAACATCACCAGGTACATCCGCAGCGTGAGCGATGTGTCTTTGCCGTAGGTCCATCGTGGATTCATGCCCATTTGGTTGCCTCCCATCCCCTCGTTGTCTTAGTGTAGCCACACTGTAGTAAAGGGTTCAGTGATTATACTTCAAGGGCTCTGGAACGGTTTTATTGGGGAAGCTGTATCGTCGCACCAAGTTGTTGCAGCAGCCCCAGGTCGTCATCGCTCACCATGCTGCTGGCGATTCTGCCGTCCTTGATGACCAGTATCGCGATGATGTCACACTCAAAGCTGTTCCCGGTGGGCGGGATTCCCATGAACTCCCGTGTGCCTTTGTGGGTGCCGGTAGCCCTCATGCGGTTCACCACCGTATCGCCCTCTGCAATCTGGTCGATGATTGTGAATGTCGCGTCAGGGAAGGCCTCTTTGAAGCGAGTAATGACACCCTTCTGCACATCGGGTGTGATGGGTGCGCCGTATATCTGCCGGCCACCCATCCTGACATAGCCCGGGTCGAGTAGCTCATCGATCAGATCCAGGTTCGTCTCGTTCCAGACCTCCAAGAAATACCGACGTGCTACTGTTTTGTTCTCTTCGATGGTCATGACAACTCCTTATATGAAGGTTATACGTTGCGGCCCAGGCTAATGATAATGACGCCAACGACTACCAGAAGCGCTCCCACGAAAATGCGAGGCGTCAGTCGTTCAATGTTCCGAATGAATATCTGCCCGAACAGGATAGCCGTCAATGGGTTCACGGCAATCATAGGCGCTACAACAACCACCGGTGCTTTGGACATGGCCAGAAACATCAATGCGATGCCACCACCCGCTGCCAGCCCTGACAAACCGGCCCACACGAACGAACGGCGGGAGGATTTGCGGTCACCTACCATGTTCTTCGCCGCGAGGGCTCCCAACACCAACATCCCAAAAATCATGCCAATGCTTGAACCTACCAGTGGCGGCACATCCTCCACCACTTGTTTGGCCAGCACAAGGCTCGCGCCATAGGAGATCGATGCCCCAGTCGCCAGCATGTACCCGATGACGTGGGTGCGGTTCAGTCCGTCCCTCATCGACGTTCCGTCACGATCAGCATGATGCCGCCCATCACAATCACGGTTCCAAGGATGATAAGTGCGTTCACGCTCTCGTCCAGGAAGATGACAGCGAGCGTCAGTGCAAAAACAGGCGATGAGGCCACAATGGGAATAGCTTTGTTCAAGCCAATCCGGCTGATGCTTGAGTAGTTCAAGAAACGCCCGGTGAGGAAGTTAGCCATTCCGTAGAAGAAGATGGTCAGAATCACGCCGGAGGTGATGCCGGTCACATCGTCCCAGTGCAGTATCAGAGCCAGCGGGAACAGCAGTAGTAAGCCAATAAAAAGGGAGAATACCGAGACCGTAGTTGGGCGCATTCCCTGTAAGGCCAAACGGACCCAGACGTTGCCGATGCCCCAGACGAACGCTGCCGCCAGGGCCAGGAGGATTCCCGTCATCCGGTAGCGCCGGTCAGTCTTGTCCCCATAATGGACTGGAACAACCGCAGGCCGTCTTCGCCGCCAAGGAGGGGTGTGCAAGCCCGTTCAGGGTGGGGCATCATGCCCAGCACGTTGCCCCTCTTGTTGATGATCCCAGCAATGTTGTTGAAGGAACCGTTGGGGTTGGACTCCTGAGTGGGTACGCCATCAGCATCGCAGTAGCGGAACACCACCTGGTTGTTCAGTTCCAGATCAACAAGGTCCTCCGGTGTGGCGTAGTATCGGCCTTCGCCGTGGGATACCGGGATGTACAACGGTTTGTCCTGCTCACAGGCAGTAGTGAAGGCCGTGTCCGTGTTCTCCACCTTCAGATGGTTCCAACGGCATCTGAACTCCAGGTGGTCGTTGCGGAGGAGCGCGCCGGGCAACAATCCTGTCTCGCAGAGTATCTGGAAGCCATTGCAGCTCCCGAACACCAGGCCACCGGCCTCGGCATACGTCACCACAGACTCCATGACTGGTGATAGGCTTGCGATGGCTCCGGTGCGCAGGTAGTCACCGTAAGCGAACCCGCCGGGTAGGATGATGCAATCGAATCGACTCAGGTCACGGTCTTTGTGCCAGACATACTCCACGTCCTGCTCCAACACTTCGCCAAGCGCAATGCCAAAGTCACGGTCGCTCCATGTGCCAGGGAATACCACTACGCCGAATCGCATTCCTGCTACATTCACCTTTCGCTGACGCTATCTGAAGTCTATCCTTCGACAGGCTCAGGGTGAACGGGGTTTGGTCACTTTATTCACCCAGTTCTCAGAAATAAAAATCCCCAACCATTCTATCGGCTGGGGTCGTCCCTATCTGGTTTTCACCGTTGCGGTCACGCTCCAAGAAGCTCAGTCACCGTTGTGTTTATCAGGCCGCCGTCCGCCTGTCCTTTGAGCTGCTGCATAAGGGGGCCCATGACCTTGCCCTTATCGCCGGGGCCAGTCGCACCGACTTTCTCGATGACGGTCTTGGCTGCGGCTTCAACATCTTCCTTGCTCATCTGGCTTGGAAGGTACTCTTCAATTATGGCCAGCTCCGCAGCTTCCTGGGCTTCAGCTTCCGCACGCCCCACTTCGTGGAACGCCTCAATGCTGTCCTTGCGTTGCTTGGCTTGCTGCTGCAGGGCTACCAGTTCTTCCGCATCGTCCAGAGGTTTCCCCTTGGCCTTCTCGGCATAACCGATAGCATTGATAGCCATTCGAACGGTGTCTCTACGGAGTGTGTCTCCGGAGCGCATCGCCGACTTCATATCCTCTGTCAGCTGCTCCTTAAGGCTCATACGTTTCGCTTCTACGAGTTCTTGCGGCTCTTGCGGCGTTTGGCAGCTTCCTTCTTTTTTCGAGTCACACTCGGGGGCTCGAAGTGGGCCCGGCGTCGCGCCTCCGAAAGAATGCCGTCCTGCTGCACGCGCTTGTTAAAGCGGCGAAGCATGCTCTCGAAGGTCTCGCCTTCCATCTGGTGTACTTCAGACAATCCATTACCTCACAGGCATAGCTTGGAAATCAACACAAATTATAGGAGTTATCCCTAGGGAGTGTCAAGGTGCGCGCCTTGGCAGTCACAGATACAAAGCCTATAGTATTGAGTGATGGAACGCACCACAACCATAGAACCTGCTGTTGGCGACCGCCTTGAGTTGATACTCGAGGGCATGGTCTCATCCGGAGAATGCGCTGCAAGGTGGAACGGAGAAGTCGCCACGGTGTTTGGCGGCATTCCCGGCGAGCGTGTTGTTGCCGAGTTGGTTCGCAAGCAACGCGACCGTATCGCCGCGCGGGTCGTCGAAGTGTTGGACGCATCGCCCCATCGCGTAACCCCAAAGTGCGAGTACTTCTGGCCGTGCACCGGGTGCCAGTGGCAACACATCTCGTATGAACATCAACTTGAACTGAAGCGAGAGTGGATTGAAGCCAGGCTCGCTGAGAAACCGGGTTTGGACGGGCTTACCGTGCTCCCGCCTGTCGCAAGCGTAAACACCACCGGCTACCGGAACCACGCCCGGTTCACCATTGGCCCTGGCGGCACGTTGGGCTACGTGAACCACACCACACGTAGGTTCCTTCGAGTGGATAAGTGCGACCTGATGCACCCCGGCATCAACGATGCCCTTGCCAAGCTGCAAGAGCACGCTTCGGAAACTACCCAACTCTCAATACGCTACGGAGTGAACACCGGCGATTACCTCATACAACCCAAGCTGGTCGGCTGGAATATCGGGCTGGAAAGCGGCCAGAAAACCTATCAGGAATCAATATTGGGACGGGAGTTCCGCGTGGCCTCGCCCTCCTTCTTCCAGGTCAACACACCCACAACTGAAGGCATGGTCAAACTTGTCGGCGAGCAGCTACAACTCACGCCCGACGATGTGTTGGTTGACGCTTACGCAGGCGTAGGCGTGTTCGCATCGCTGCTGGCGGATCGCTGCAAACAGGTGCTGGCCATTGAAGAGTCGTCTGCGGCAGTGAAAGACGCTCGATTCAATGCAGAGGGCATCCCCAACATCGAGTTCCGGCTGGGCAAGACAGAGGACGTTATGGGCACGTTGGACATTGTGCCTGACGCCGTCATCCTTGATCCCTCACGGGCAGGGTGCGACAAACGCGCGTTGGATGCCATCATCAAGCTTGCCCCCAAACGTATAGCCTATATCTCCTGTGAACCGGAAGCTCTGGCCCGTGACCTGGCCATCCTGGTTGCAGGCCCGTTTCAGGTCGACATGGTGCAGCCCGTCGACCTATTCCCCAACACGCATCACACGGAGTGCATCGTGATACTTTCGCTGAGAGGGGACTCCGCTGCATCGGATGATCTGTCCCTTCCGGAGGAGACTGCTGCGGCAGACGATAAGACCCAAGCAACTACGAACTTAATCCTGGCATCGGAGTCGCCACGACGGCGCGAGTTGCTGAAGGACCTGGGTGTCGAGTACGACATCCAGGTCTCCAGCGTTGATGAAACACCGGAAAACCCTGCTGTCACCCCGGAAGCCCTGGCGGAAGAGTTGGCGTTGAAAAAGGCCCGGGCGGTTGCTGCGGGCCAAATGAGCGGCATTATCCTGGGCGCTGACACTGTGGTCACGCTGGACAGGCGCATCTACGGCAAGCCCGCCGATAGCCAGGAAGCGATATCCATGCTGGGTGAACTTCGCGATAAAACGCACACGGTGGTCACCGCCGTTGCCATAGTCAACATCGACGCCGGAACCAGCACCGTTACCCACGATGCCACGCAGGTCACGATGCGCGACTACACCGACGATGAGATAGCGGACTACGTGGCTACCGGAAGTTGTATGGACAAAGCAGGATCCTACGCTATCCAAGACCCTACGTTTCACCCCGCTGCCACAGCCGATGGTTGCTACACCAACGTCATCGGATTGCCGTTATGTCGAGTCGCGAAAATGCTGGCGACAGATGGCGTAGACGCGCCCCAGGCTAGCAATTGGGGTGGCCCAGCTAACTGCTCTGGTTGTACCTCTTTGAAATCCGAGGGGCGTCAACAATGAACATCATGGGCATCGGCCCCATTGAACTGGTCGTCGTGATGGTCATCGCGTACCTCGTGCTTGGCCCGGAACGCATGACCTCAACGATGCGTTCACTGGCAAAAGTAGTCCGTGACTTGAAAGAGCAGACCGCAGGGTTGCCCAAAACCTTGGACGAACTCCTTGAGCCGCCCAAGGATGAGGAAGACAAGGAATCCGAGGCACCCGGGGTAGCAAGACCAAGGCGCACGCGGGCCGCCGCCCAAGCGGACGAAAAAGATGATGATGACGATGAGGAACCCACCACCAACGTCCCAGAGTCGAAGGAGTAGTCCGTGGCTGACGCGGCCAAACCATTACGCAAACACCTAGAAGAGCTGCGATGGCGGCTGATGATTGTTGTCATCGCCGTGGTTATCGGTGCTGGTGTCAGCGTGGTCTACTTCAAACCGCTGGTTGAGATTCTGATTGAACCGGCTGAAGGCTACCTATCAAGTACCGGCGGTCCCATCTACACGGAGGTCACGGAGCTACTGGGTGTGACGGTGAAAGTCGCCATGCTTGGCGGGCTTATCCTTTCCCTGCCTATTCTGACGTACCAGATTGTCGCGTTCGCAGCCCCGGGCCTAACACGACGTGAAAAAGGCTACCTACTTTTCATGGTGCCAGGGGCGCTGGTCAGCTTCGCCATAGGCGCAGCATTCGCTTACTTCGTGCTCCTGCCACCCATGCTCAAGTTCCTGCTGACCTACGCTAACGATGTTGCTGTGCCCATGATCCGAATCAGCACCTACATCAATCTGGTGGTGATGCTCATCTTCTGGATGGGTCTCATCTTTGAGACGCCTCTCGTCATGTTCACTGCCGCTAAAGCAGGGGTAATCAGCGCCGACACGATGGCCAAGGGACGACGCATCATCATTGTTGTGGCGTTTTTACTTGGAGCCGTCATCACTCCGACCTTCGACCCGGTGAACCAGACGATGGTAGCTATACCGTTCCTGGTTCTCTACGAGATTGGTCTGAGGCTTGCCCGCTTCGCTAGGCCTAGAGAGGTGCCGGAAGAAGCCTCGGACAGCACCACGTCTTAGCCCGCTGCATCGGCGAGGCTTCCTGAGCATCGTAAAATAGTCCAGAAACTGATACCTGTGGGGGGAATCATGGCTGAATACGACGTTGTGGTCATTGGCGCGGGACCGGGTGGATACGTTGCCGCAATCAGGGCTGCTCAACTCGGCATGAAGACGGCGGTGGTTGAGCGTGACGAGCTTGGAGGCACGTGCCTCAACTGGGGCTGCATACCAAGCAAATCGCTCATACGAAACGCCGAGGTGGTCAACCTGTTCAACCGCGCCGAGTCCTGGGGTGTAGAAGTAGGTGAGGTCAAACCTGACTTTGGCGTCGCGGTCGATCGCAGTCGACAAGTTGTGAAACGCATGACCCTGGGCGTGGGCTACCTGTTCAAGAAGAACAACATCGATCTCATTAAGGGGCAGGCCGTACTCCAAAGCGCCACGGAGATTGTTGTGGAGGGGGCGGAGGAGAACCTGACCGCAAAGACCATCATTCTGGCCACAGGCGCCCGACCCCGCAGCATCCCCACCCTACCCATCGACGGCACGTTAGTCATGACTAGCCGCGAGGCCCTTGAAGCCAAGACTATGCCGAAGTCGGCCATCTTCGTAGGCGGTGGCCCTATCGGTTGTGAGCTTGCATACGTGTACAACGCGTACGGCGTGGACGTCACCATCGTGGAAGTGCTGCCGCATCTGCTACCCAACGACGATGAGGAGATCGGCGCGGAGGTTGAGCGTTCCTTCGAGAAGCAGGGCATCAAGACCATGACCGGTGCAATGCTCACAGCGATGACCCAGGAAGGCGACCAGGCAAACGTTACCATCAAGACCGGAAACGGCGAGCAACAACTCACGGCAGACCGCATCATCGTGGCCATCGGCGTCCAGGCCAACTCGGAGGGGTCGGGTCTGGAAGAGGTGGGTGTTACTACGGAACGCGGGTTCATAACCATAAACGAACGGATGCAGACCAGCGTGCCAAACATCTACGCAGTAGGAGACATCACCGGCAAGCTACTGCTGGCCCACGTTGCATCGGCCCAGGGAGTGGACGTTGTTGAGCGATTGGCAGGCCTCACCCCCCCGGAACTCGATTATTCACTTATGCCAAAGGCAGTCTACTGCCAACCCCAGGTGGCCAGCTTCGGAATCACTGAGAGAGAAGCTATAGAGTCCGGCATTGAGGTCAAGGTGGGCAAGTTTCCCTTCCGCGCCAATGGCAAAGCCCTGGCCATGGGCGATTACAATGGCTTCGCCAAGATCGTCATGGAAGTAGGCACCGAGAAGATCCTGGGCGCTCAGATGGTTGGCCCGGAAGTCACTGACCTGCTGGGAGAACTCTCCATGAACCGGATGCTGGAAGGCACCGTCCGGGAGCTTGGAACCATGGTGCACGCCCACCCCAGCCTCTCAGAGGTGGTCAAAGAAGCTGCCCTCGCATGCGTGGATGAAGCCATTCACATGTAGCGGACTCCCCCCAAGCCTGTGGTAGAATCTGGCTCCAAGCAGGGTTACAGCCAACTGGTTGCGCCCAAACACCAAGGAGGAAGTCGTGGCCATCACCGTCCTCTTGCCCCGTATGGGCTACGACATGCAGGAAGCCAGAATCGTCCAGTGGTTGAAGGCCGAGGGCGATCAGGTCAACCTTGGCGATGAGATTGCTGAGATAGAGACCGACAAAGCCATTATTCCGATGCCTTCCATTGGTTCCGGCACGCTGCTCAAGATCGTCGCTCCGGAAGGCGATACAGTGCCGGTTGGTCAGCTGATCGCGGTGCTGGGTAAGCCGGGAGAGGACATCTCCGCAAGTCTGGCCGCTGCCACTCCACCTCCAAGCCCCGCTGCGCCGTCAGTCACTTCAAACGCAGGGGCCGCGCCCACACAAGCCGCACCGCCCGCTGCAACAGGTGTAGTCCGCGCCTCTCCCCTCGCCAAGAAGTTAGCCTCGCAAAAGGGAATCGACATATCTCTTGTCGCCGGTACGGGACCGGGAGGGCGCATTACAGAGGGCGATGTGAACGCCCACGCGGACAACGCCCCCCAGGACAGCGGATTGGCAGCTTCCGCCCCCGGCACTGAGCGAGTGCCGCTCAGCAGGATGCGACAGGCAATCGCCAAGCTCACCACTCATAGTAAAGGCGAGATACCCCACTTCTACATGTCCGTTGATGTCTCAATGGATGCCGCTGCGGACATGCGCAGCGTGGTGAACCCCAAGCTTCAACCCCAGGGCATTCGGCTCAGCATCCATGACATGATCGTCCGGGCCTGTACGCTTGCTTTGCAAAAATACCCCACCATCAACGCCAGCTTCACCGGCGATGCACTGGAATACCACTCGTTCATCAACATCGGCGTAGTGATAGACATCGATGGCAAGGGCATCATGGTACCTGCCATCATGGGATGCCAGGATATGTCGATTTTGGAGATTTCTCAGGCAGGTAGGGATTTGGCAGCCCGGGCAAAAGAAAACAGACTCAAACCTGAAGAACTGACAAGCTCTACCTTCAGCATCAGTAACCTGGGCAGCCTGGGCGTAACCAGTTTTGCCGCTGTCATCCATCCCCCCAACGCCGCAGTGCTTGCCATAGGGACGATTCGGCAGGTACCGGTAGTCCACAACGATGAGATAGTCGTCGGCAAAATCATGGACATTACACTTTCCGGAGACCATCGCGTCGAAGACGGCGTGATTGCCGCAAAGTTCCTTGCAGAGCTCAAACGGATATTTGAACACCCCTGGGAACTAGTCCCGGAGGAGTTGCGGTAGAACCACTCAGCTAGCCCGTTCCTTGTTCCCTACTACGTACGCATGTATGATGGGTAACGGAAAGTCTGGTTGTTCATGGAAAATTTACCAAGGAGGCGCCGGTGCGACCAAAGGCCGGACCCGCCTTTCTCCTCACCGCCATCGTCGTCGCCCTTGTTGCGACGTTCAGTTCTGCGGCGCTGGCTCAAGAGATTTCACCCACCATCTATTCCGGCTCTGTGACTATCGGCGGTAACCCCGCTCTTGACGGCCTCGCGCTGGTTGCACGCATCAACGACTACGAGTCTGAGAGCGTCGTCACCAAGAACGGACGATACAGCTTCCTCATCGTTGCGCCACCTAGTGGCGATTACTTCATTGAAACAATCACATTCCACATCCCAGAACTTGAAATCCAGGCCCATGAAACAGATGTTTTCCGGGGTAGCACCGCGCAGTTTGAGAAGGCATTGACCTTTCCTGCCGTTGACGGCCTGGGTTCAGGCCCGACGCCCACTCCTGCCCCCACTGGCGCAGCTACACCTACCCCGGTTCCAACGCAGCCCGCTGCACAACCGTCATCACCTCCCGTGGTGTACTTTGGCAACGTCACTGTCAACGGCCAACCGGCTCCTGACGGCCATGTCATCGTGGCGCGCGTGGATGACTATGAATCACAGCCCGTTACCACCACCAACGGGACTTACGCACGGCTGGCAGTCAGTCCTCCATCCGCATCGTATCTGTTTAAAAACACAACGTTCCACATCCCAGCCTTCGGCGTTCAAGCACTTGAAACGGTGTTGTTCCTCGGAGGCCCGGCAGAACGCCCCCTCAATCTGACATTCCCAGCTCTACCTGAGCCGACGCCTACACCACTACCCACAGCACCGCCGACACAGGTTCCGGTACCCACGCCAACTCCAGCACCACCACCAACGGTGACACCAACCAGGGTGAGTCCGACGCCGACAACCGTTAGGCCGCCGGCAACGCCAGATATCAACGGCGATGGCTCGGTCAACGGGAGAGACCTGGCACTGCTGAGCGCGGCATACGCCACCGACACGGGTGACAGGAACTACGACCGCAGGGCAGACCTGAACAATGACGGCCTTGTGGACTACCGGGATCTCGCGATTTTGGGGGCCCGGTATGAGAGGTAACAAGCACCTATGGTTGTTGCTGGTCGTGTCGATAGTCGCCCTTATCGCGGCATGCGGTAGCGATGATGACACGGATGACGTACCCCGGGCGACGGCAACGTTCTCAACGCCCGTCCCAACGGCCGCTCCTGTGGGCACGCAAGTACCGTCGACGCCGCCAACATCGTCTCAGCCTAGCGTCTTCCTCTGGCCCCCGGAGATTGTGGCGGACGGCAACGGAATGGCCACATTCAATGTGTGGGTGAACACCGGGAGCTTCGGTATCAGTGGTGGTGAGGTGACTCTGAACTACAGGGACTCCGGCTGTTCAGTGCAGGCCTTCGCATCCGGGACACTTCTGGGTGAAAACCCGATCGTTGGTCACGGCGCCATCGATAACGACGCTGGCGTAGCTGTACTAGCTCTGGCTAGAATAGGGACGACGAACGCGCCAAGCCCATCTGGCAGCTTTGCCACCGTGACTTTGGGTTGCCCTGCCAACGTTACCATCGATATCCCCTCATTGGGATTAAGCGCACTCATGGCTGACCACCAGTTCAAGAAAGTCCCTCTTGTTGGAGGCTCTGCGGGTTAGCTGCCAGGCTCCATCACGAGGTTTACATGAACCCTAATGTGTTTTCTACCCTCTCTGCTTGTCATTCCCACTTTAAAGCAAAAGAGGCGAAGGCTCATCATTGCGCATCCCATGGCATTTCCTATACCGTATTGTGCGGCAATCAAATCATGATATATGAGGCGACGTCTCCCGCAGCAAAAGCGGCAGTGCCGCCTCTGGAGGTGTTTCTTGGCTGATATGACCGGCGGTAAAGCAGTAATCCATTCATTGATGGCGCAGGGCGTGGATACGGCGTTCGGTGTGATATCCATCCACATGATGGCCGTTTACGATGCCCTCTACGACGTTCAGGAAAAGTTCCGTTTCATTAGTGCCCGCCATGAGCAGGCGGCAGTCTACGAAGCCGACGGCTATGCGAGGGCCACCGGAAAGCCCGGAATCTGCTTCACCAGCACAGGGCCGGGTGCGGCAAACACCCTGGGAGCCATGGGCGAGGCCTGGTCCGCATCGTCGCCAGTACTTCAGGTGACCAGCAACATCGCCCTGGACATGATCAACCAGGGCAAAGGCGTTTTGCACGAGCCCTACAACCAGCAGCAGATGTTTGAGTCGGTCACCCGATGGACGGCTCAGCCCCACACCCATCAAGAGATATCCCAGACCATGCTGGATGCGTTCACGCGATTCAAATCGGAGCGTCCTGGGCCCATCGAGATCGAGGTGCCCACGGACATCCTACACTCCTCCGCCGATGTGGAGGTGCTGGGGCAACGTGACGAGCCACGGATGGCCGGCGACCCCAAGGCGATCGAGCAGGCCGCCGAACTCTTGGCGAATGGCAAGCGCGTCGTCATATGGGTCGGCGGTGGTGTCATCTCTTCTGCGGCAAACGCAGAGCTTCAGCGAGTGGCTGAAAAGCTGGGAGCCGTCGTCGTCACCACGTACGGAGGCAAAGGCGGGTTCGCAGCGGACCATCCCCTCTTTGCCGGTGTGACCTGGGGAGGCCGAGCACCGTATGGACTGAACCCCATCCACGCATATCTTCCAACTTGCGATGCTGTATTGATGGTGGGCAGCAGGATGCCGCACCACATGACCAAGCAGGTAGGCCTGGAGCTTCCTGAGAACCTGGTGCAGATCGATCTGGACAAAGAGGAACTCGGCAAGAACTACCCGGCAAAGGTCGGCATCCACGGCGATGCCAAGGCAGTGCTTGAACAACTTTCAGCCGCCCTTGAAGCCAAGAATGTGAATCGAGGCGACGCCCAGGCAGGAGAGGCAGCAGGTCTACAACAGCAGGTACGTGACACCTTCGCGGCCAACGAGCCAGGCCATCAGCGCGCGCTGGACGCATTGCGACGTGTCATCCCCCGGGAGGCCGTGGTGGTCTGCGATGCCACTCTTGCGGCGTACTCAGCAGTCCAGGCGTTCCCGGTTTACGAGCCACGCACCTACATCGGCCCCCATGGCTGGGCGGACATCGGCTTCGGGTTCCCTGCGGCGCTGGGTGCTGCAGTCGGTCGACCCGACGTGCCGGTGGTGCTTATGAGCGGCGATGGCGGTTTTCAGTTGAACCTGCAGGAGCTTGGCACCGCCGCCCAGTACAACATCCCCATCGTGGCCATCATCTGGAACAATAACGCCTGGGGTGTATTGAAAGGGACACAGAAGGCAACCTTCGATAATCGACTCATCGCCTCCGAGTTGGTGAACCCGGACTTCGTGAAGCTCACAGAGTCGTATGGCCTCAGGGCCACGCGAGTCGCCACGGTAGCGGAGTTGGAGAAGACCGTTGCCGCTGCAGTAACCAAGAAGGAGTTCCACCTGATTGAGGTGTCACTCCCCAACGAACTGGCAGGTTTCCAGTAGGCAGGGCTAGCCTTTCACCGATACTTCAGCACACAAAGAAGGGGCGGATTTGAAACCCGCCCCTTCTTCTTTTTGATACGTATTACTTGAGGTTGCTAAAGCCCCATGATGCTGTAGCCAACGTCCACCGGGATGATTGCGCCGGTGACGCCTGACGAAAGCTCGCTGGCGAGGTACAAAGCCGTGCCGCCCACGTCTTCGTGCGTAATGTTCCGAGCCATCGGTGCGCGCTCCTGGTGGATGCGCTTCATATCGCGATACCCGGTAATGACCCGAGACGACAGCGTGTCCAGAGGCCCTGCAGATATCGCGTTCACCCGGATGTTGCTTGGCCCGAACTCCGCCGCAAGTTGCTTGACGCTGTTCTCAAGCGCGGCCTTGGCCACACCCATCACGTTGTAGCCAGGAAATACCTTCTCTCCCGCAAGGAAGGTCATGGCGATGACATTTCCGCCATCCTTCATCAGGGGTGCTGCATATCGCACAACGGGGATAAGAGAGAATGCGCTAACGTCTAGGGCCATCCGGAATCCCTCCCGCTCCGTCTTGGAGAAATCGCCACCAAGGTCGTCGCGGTGGGCGAAGGCGATGCTGTGCACCACCGTTGAAAGCGAACCCATGGTCTCACCGACCTTCTTGTAAAGCTCCTCCACCTCGCCGTCGACGGAGACATCGCACTGGAAAAGCGGCGCATCGCCAATCTCTTTCGCCAGCTCCTCTACCCCTTCTTTGAGTCGATCCGTTTGGTAGGTGAGTGCCACCTTCGCCCCGGCGCTGTACAGGGCTTGAGCGATGGCCCACGCGATGCTGCGATGGTTGGCGACTCCAAAGATGAGGGCGTTCTTGCCGGTCAGGTCAACGGTGTACATTCAGCCTCCAGAAGCGATTGATAGATATAACGAAGTCCTGTGGATAATACCACAGCGGTTGGGCGATAAAAGGGTTTCTTGACGCCCATATTGTGCGATGCTCTAATGCAGACGCAGAAAGGCCTCACACATCTATGCCCACACGCCCGGACTCCAGCACCAAACAACGTAACCCCGTATTCTTTGGTTGGTGGATTGTCCTCTCCGGCATGACCCTCAGCATCTACACCAGCGGCGTCTTCTTCTATGGGTTCACAGCCCTCTTCAACCCGCTTCGAGCCGAGTTCGGTTGGTCCCGTGCCGCCACTTCCCTGGCCTTCACCCTTCAGCGTGGCGAGACTGGCATAGCCGCACCCGTCGTCGGCATCCTGGCGGACCGCTACGGACCACGTCCCATCATGGTGGTAGGGGTTGTCATCGCAGGCCTTGGAATGCTGCTGCTGAGTCGTATCAACAGCCTCCCAACGTTCTATGCAGCGTTCTTCATTGCCGCAGTAGGATTCAGCGCAGCAAGCCCCAACGTTGGCTACATCGCTATAGCAAGCTGGTTCCGAAAGAAGCGTTCCAGGGCGATGGCCCTCCTTGCCACCGGCGCGGGCATCAGCGGGTTCATGGTAGGGATACTGGTCTGGCTGATAGACCTCACCGGATGGCGAAACGCCCTGGTGATATTGGGGGTCATCCTCTGGATCATCGGTATTCCTTTGAGCCTGATGTTCAGACATCGCCCAGAACAGTACGGTCTGCACCCGGATGGAATTGAACCGGAACACATTTCCTCAGGTGTGTCCAAAACACCCGAGGCCCCTTTCAGCTACTCGCGGATCGTACGCATGGAGGCCTTTTGGATCCTTGGGACGGTGAACTCGCTGTGGATATTCGCCCACACCGGCGTCGTAGCCCACATCATCCCGGCGCTGACGCTGGACGCCAATGCCAGCCTGGCCCTTGCCGCAGTAGCAGCTTCTGCCATCCCCATCTTCAGCATAGCTGGGCGGTTGGTCATGGGAACCGTGGCCGATTTCATAGACAAGCGTCTCATCATGATCATCTCTATGTTGACGCAGTTAATCGGACTCGTCGTGCTAGCCATGGGCGTAGGGAGCGCGTGGGGAATCATGATTGCAATGGCCTTCTACGGCTTTGGTTTCGGCGGTTATATTCCGGTCAGGAGAGCATTACAAGCGGACATCTTCGGCAGTAGGGATTTCGGAAAGGTCATTGGCTCTATGGAGATCATCTCCCTGGCTGGAGGTCTCGGGGGGCCGGTCTTTGCAGGGTGGGTTGCCGATGTCCGAGACAGCTACCAGCTGGCGTTCTGGGTGTTCAGCATCGGGATTATTGCCGCCATAACCCTCATGCTCAGGGCAAAGCCTGTCAGTAGTTATGAGCCTGAAACGATCACATCAGCGTAGCCAGATGGAATGATGTTGGTGTTGTACCACTCCTCAGCCTCTGCCCATCGCACTACCCATGCCGGGTTATCACTCCGCTTGCTGAGACGGTCTAGCCTTGTGTCTTTAGGCGTCTCAACGTACACCGTCACGTCATAGAGTTCCCGAAGCTGCGGACGCATGGCGTATACGCCTTCAAAGACGATGACTCCCCGGGGCTCCACCGTTACCCACTCATCAGGCTTCTGCGCTATCCAGTCATAGAGCTGATAGAAGCCGGGGTCGCCATCCACCAGCGGGTCTATCACCAACTCCAGAAGTGCCATCCAATCAACATACTCATCGCACCCCTCCTCAGGTGTGAGGTGGCTCGATGGGTCTGCGCCTTCTTTGCTGTAGAAGTCGTCAACGTGCACGACGGTCGCGGCCAAGTCCGATGCCTGAAGCGCTTCGGAAAGAGCGGTCTTTCCCGCGCCGCTGGGCCCATCGATTGCCACGAGGGTCATGCCGCGCTTTCCTTTTTTCCCTTGCGCCTGTATGAACTCTATAAGTTGTTCAACCGTTAATTGCTCAGCCATTATTGTTGCAATTCCTATTTGTCCGTTTGGTTACAGCAATTCTGTATATCGCGAAGTGGAATGTGGGTGATGGGCTAGCCCATCACCACCAGGCGACATCGTCAGGGCCACCTTCCGGTCGCTCCTGATGCGACATCCATGGAAAGGCGTTCACGTACTTCCACCCCTGATCGGCAAAGGTCATCACCACGTTGCCACTGTCCATACCTTCCGCCACACGCAACGCCGCATGGAGCACCGCCCCGGAGGAGATACCCGCAAAAATACCTTCCACCTCCACCAGCCGCCTTACCGCATCGAGCGCCGATGGGCTATCCACGATAAACCGTCGATCCAATAACGACATATCCAATAACGGAGGGATATAACCCTCTTCCAGGCTACGTAGTCCCTGGAGTCGTTCACCGAACTTGGGCTCAACACCCACGATAATGGTGTTGGGGTTCTGCTCTTTCAGTCGCCTACCGACACCTGTGACCGTACCGCCGGTGCCGATGCCAGCCACAAAGGCATCCACCTGGGGCAATACTGCAAGGATTTCCGGGCCGGTAGTCTCATAGTGGGCTTGTACGTTGGCGGGGTTGGCAAACTGCTGCGCAAACCACCAGCCGTTCTCCGTGGCCAATCGCTGCGCTTCTTCGATGGGGCCAAGCATGCCCAATCGTGGCTCCATCCACGTGATCTCCACACCAAATAGCGTCAACAGGTCAGGTATTCCCGGTGCTACTTGCGGAGGTACTACTGCCAGCATCTTGTACCCGCGTTGTTTGGCGGCAGCAGCCAGGGCCAGGGCCATGTTGCCTGTGCTGGCCTCCACAATGGTCTGGCCGGGCGTCAACTCACCCTTCTCTTCACCGCTACGGATGATGTAGGACGCCACCCGGTCTTTGATGCTGCCGCTGGGGTTGTTCCCCTCCAGCTTGGCAAAAAGGCGCACGTCCTTCTCCGGGCTCAAGTGCGCAAGCTCCACAAGTGGCGTGTTGCCAACAGCTGAGAAGAAATCCAAGCGTTCCATACATGCCTCAAAACCCGGGAGATATGAGCGAATCAGACACGTTCATCTTAGCAGGCAGGGGTTGGCGACACCACAGACGCCACCGTGCTAGAGTTTAGCCCGGCCCCACATACGGGCCTGATTACGACTAAGGAGTGACATGACAAACCAACCTGGCAACGGGCCGTACAACGACCTCATGCCTCGATTAGGTGAGCTGACGCGAGAGTTGGTGTACGTCGATATTTGGGAGCGACCTGGCCTCTCCAAGCGGGATCGCAGCCTCATCACCATCGCGTCCCTGACGGCCCTATACCGCACCAACCAGATCCGCAGCCACATGCGTCGCGCTCTGGCGAACGGCGTCACCAAGGAAGAGATCGGCGAGGTGCTCATGCACATGGCCTTTTACGCCGGCTGGCCCTGTGCGGTCAATGCATTCGAGGTTGCCAAAGAGGTCTTCGACCAAGGTTAACCCTGGACCAAAGTACCTAGAGATCGACCCAAACAAATAGCATCGTTCTTGGAACACGAGAAAAACATAGTAAGGAGCGTCATGGCATCAGTACACGGAGTTGGCCCATACAACGAGATCATGCCACGGTTCGGTGAGATCACCAGGGACATCCTCTTCGACGAGGTCTGGGAGCGCCCTGGCCTTTCCAAGCGCGACCGCAGTCTCATCACCATCGCGGCCCTGGCAGCGCTGTATCGCACCAACCAGTTGGAGATGAACACACGTCGAGCGCTGGAGAACGGCGTCACCAAGGAAGAGATTGGCGAAGTGTTCATGCACATGGCCTTCTACGCAGGGTGGCCAACCGCCGTCAACGCCTTCGAAGTAGCCAAGAAGGTCTTCGACGAGCAGGGCTAGCCCTGCACCCATATGACCAAACGATTAGAAGTGTTTATATCGGTGTGTCCGGTTCCGCCCTACCAACATACAATTGTCGGTCCCACAGGGAGAGTGGATCCAGGGCTAAGCCCTGGTGCCTTGACATCCAAATGGCGCGGTAATACGTTTTATCTAAAGGTAGATAAAGCGGGAGCATCCTGTGGAAAAGACAACGGAGACACTTGAACAGCAGCCTAAACTTACGTGGGGCATATTGGCCTTCGCCGGCATGTTGTTCGTGCCCTTTGTGGCGGCAATCGTCATCTACATCGGGGCGTTCGTCGTCTCCGGCGATGTTTACGCCGCAGAGGCCTCAGGCCAGGACGGCGACGTTGCCAGTTGGAAACACAGCCTCGTCGGCGTCTGCCCTCTCCACTAGCAGGGCTGTGCAAAATGCCATTTAAAAAGCACCCATCAGTTGACGGGTGCTTTTCTTTTTGCTCTTGCTTGCAACTCTGAGCCTGTGCCTCGCTAGTCTTTTGCCTGCTTCGGTGGGCGTAGGAAGAACATCAACACCCCAGCCGCAACCGCTGAGATAGCGAAGCTGTTAAACGCAATCGTGTAGCTCGCCGTCCTATCGAACACAAACCCAGCGAAGACCGGCCCAAGCACCAATCCGAACATCTGCACGAAGTCCATGCTGCCGGATATCGTGCCGAATGCGCGCCTGCCGAAGTATGCCCCACGGGTGGCATTCATCGTAGTGGCACCGCCACCCCACCCAATGGCATATACGGCGATGTACAGGAGCAGCATGCCCATCCCTTCAGTAACGTGACTCAGGATGAATGCACCCAGTCCCACCATCATCATGCTGAAAGCCATGATGTAGCGCGGGGGAAAGTGGTCAGTCAGCGTCCCGAACCCGAGACGACCTATGATGCTGGTCAGTGTCACTGCCGCCAGGATGACGGAAGTGGTCTCCAAACTCCGACCCGTGTCCACCAGGTACGGAACCTGGTGTAGCGATATGGCACCTACGGCGAACTGTCGGAGCCCAAACGCTATTGCCAAAAACCAGAAGACCGGCAATTTCAGCGCATCACGTAGGCTGAAATCAGCTTCGCCATCAACCGTGCTAGGAGCTTCCGGGGTTGATGGCGTCGCAAGCCTCGTTGCCTCTACCGGCGCATCCTCTACGATCTGAGGCTTCGAAACGGGCTTCTCGCCGTCTGGCAGCAGCCCGTACTCCTCCGGTCGTCTGCGCATAACTCTCGCGATAGGGAAACCCAAAACCCAAATAGTCAAACCCGCGATAACCATTGTTGGACGCCAGCCGTAACTGGCAATCAGCCAGCCGATGATAGGAAGGAAGAGTCCCCCAAGCCCACTGCCGGTCATCGCGATACCAAGAGCTCTCCCGCGCTTTTTGATGAACCAGTTAGCCGGGGCCACCATAGCCGGAACCCGGATGCCGATGGACATACCAACAGAGATGACCGCCAAAAACACTATGTAGAACATGACCAGGGAGCTGACCATGCTCATCAGTACATAGCCGATGCCCATCATGACGACTCCGATGGTCATCATCCGACGAGGACCGTAGCGCTCTACCAGATACCCGCCGACTGGGCCCAACATGCCCCCTTCCAACTGCGAAAGGGAAATGGCACCTGAGAGGGCTGCTCTGTTTGAGGAGAATTCACCTTGAAGTTCTGGGAAGAAGAGGCTGAAACCTTGCCAGTAGAACACGCTGGCTATCACCATGGCGCCCATGGATGCCAGGACAATCCACCAGCCGTAAAAAAGGCCTGTATCTTCTGATTGTTCTAGGTTCTCTGTGCTCATCCTGTATCCGTTGAATATATCTTGTAGCATGAGCTACAGAGAATTGAAGCGTTAGTTGATGCCAAGCGCCAGCAGGATCGCACCCACGGCGGAGATCACAATCCCTATCAGCACTCGAGGGCTGAAACTCTCAAGGTATCTGTTGACGAAGAAGCCAAACGTGGGCGTAAACACAACTCCAAGGCGAGTCAGCGGGGTCACCACCGTTACCGGGGCGATGGCCAGGGCTGCGAATCGAAACATCTGCGCCAGGAACACGCTGACTGTGCTCACAAGGAAGTACGGCAGCACCTTTACATCCACGGTGCGTATCTCCCGGAGCTTGCCCGGTATGACGAACGATAGTACCAGAACGGCCGCCGCCGCTGAGTAAGCCACCAGGCCGCCTGCAATCCCAAGGCCTGTGTCATCCAGGGCAGACCTGATCATCACTGGACTTGTGCCGTACGCCGCTGCCGACATGAAGCCAAATAGGTAGCCCTCTTTGTATCGAGGTGACGTGGCGGCGTTGCGAGGGGCTGCCACCTCCGGTTCTGAGTTTTGTTCATCGTCAGAAGTCGCTGCAGCGGCCACAGGCGAGGGCTTCGGTTTGTTCGATCGCTCGACCATGATAATCGGGCCGATCATGATGAACCCGATGCCGATGCCCATCAAGAGCGTCAATTCCTCGCCCAGTAATACGATGGCAACAGCAATGGCGTAGACCGTGTTGGTCATCTGGATAGGCTGGGTACGGTTTGCGCCAATCGCATCGATAGCGCGGAAGTTGCAGTAGCGGCCTATAAGGAAGTGCAGGACTCCCGCAGAACTCAGGAGCATCCAGGCTCTGGCAGATAGGTCAAAGATGTTCAGTAATTGGCCCGTTGCGGCAGCCGCCACCACAAAGAGCGGGACACCGAGAATGACTGTTATGTAAAGACCAAAGGACGCAGAACTGCCCACTACACCACGTCTGGTTGCTACATTGCTGATTCCAAAGGTAGCCGCGGACAGCACGGCAAAGAGGGCGCCAAGCATGAACTATCCTTTATCGAAGCGGGTTTAGCCCCTAGTGGCCTCCCAAATGGGTGAGCAGAGGCGCACCGCTATTGAGGGCTGGCTAGGAACTGCTCTATTATAGGCACAGATTCAGCGGCGTGGGGGTATTGGTAGCCTTACGTGCTGATAGGCAGGAGTGAATATGGCAGACGCAACCCAGAGGCAGAAGACCCCTACACGGTACTTCACCGCCGAGGGAGTCGGCGAGACTCTGGACAAACACATGAAGAAAGTCACAGTGAAGGGCAGAGAATTCCTGTGCGATGAGAGCGTAGCTTTCGGCGGCAGCGATTCCGCGCCAGGATCTATGGACTACTTTGTTGCGGCGATCCTCTTCTGAAAGATGTCCCAAATCGGCAGGTTTGCCGATATGTTCAAAGTAGAACTCACCAAGGTCCGTTCCCACATCATTGCCCATGAGATGGCTGAGGGATCCGCTATCGAGGAATCGATATATGGCATATGCACCAGCATCGAGACGACCTACGAGATTGAGTCACCATCCAATCCTGCCCTTGTGGCAAAGGTGATTCGAAACGCTCGCAAGGCATGCATGATTGGCAACACGGTCAGTGTAGGCGTGCCCATCGAGGATTCGTTCACCCTGAACGGTGCCGTGTTTGATTCAGAATCCTATCCAAAGACACAGGCCTCGGCGTAACAGGAGTCAACGTGGCAAAGAGTAAAACCAAAGCCCCGATCCCGCCGCTTATTAAGCGAAACACGGTATACCTAGCATCATCCCAGGCTTTCACCGGCGCAGGCGGCCAGATGGTTCCTACGTTGGGGCCGGTGCTGGTCACTCAGATGATTGGTAACGCAGCCCTCGCGGGCATCGGCACCAGCATCACCGGGCTCAGTCGATTGATTATCGCCTATCCAATCGGTCGACTCACGGACGCCTATGGCCGCAAGGCTGGAGTCATGCTCGGCCTGCTTCTGGTAGGTATCGGGGCATCCATTACCGGCATCGCCGCCATGCTCGAGTACTTTCCGATTTTCCTCCTTGGCATCCTGGTCATGGGGCTGGGTACCGGCGCTGTGCAGCAACTCCGTGTGGCGGCTGCCGATATGTTCCCGCCCAGCCGACGCGCTGAAGGGCTCGGCTACGTTCTGACAGGTTCTCTTGTGGGCGCCATGATCGGTCCTATTCTCATACGAACGGCAGAAGCCCTTTCCGATAGTGTCAATGTGGAGCCCATTGCCCTTGCATGGTTTTTCGTTCCCATAGCCGTGATGTTCAGTATGGCGATGGTGATGCGCGTCAGACCGGATCCCAAGGAGATTGCTGCAAACCTTGGTGACTATTATCCCGATTATGTCCCGTCACCGGCGCAGCAGAGACCTACGGGCAAGGTGGGCATCCTCCACTTCCTCAACCACTACCCAAAGCTGACCGCCTTTGTGTCCATGTTCTGCGTCCAGGGCAACATGAACATGATGATGGCCATGACCGCCCTGGCCCTGCGTCGCCACGACTTCTCGCTGTCCGCCATTTCGCTATCGGTGGCCATTCACGTCATGGGCATGTTC
>JAPYRQ010000013.1 GCA_029936935.1 Dehalococcoidia bacterium
ATCGTACTGCGGGTTGGGCGTGCCCAGCGGGATCGCCAGGCCCAGGTCGCCAACGTACAGCTTGATCTGCCGCTCGGTCTGCCACTGCACCTTGGCCCCCAGCACGCGAGTGTAGAACTCGAGTGTACGATCCAGGTTCGACGATGCGAAGCCCGCGTGACTCAGTCCGGTTAGTCCAGGCATGATTGGCCTCCCCTCACATGATGCCGCGAAAGGTTGTCAGCTTTCCGGTGCGTGAAAGGTAGACCTCGTTGTGCACGCTGTCAATGAAGTTGGTCCACCCTTGGGTAACCGTCAGGCATATGGGTCCAGGGCCTAGCCCTGGTGGTCTGTCTCTGACCAAAAGCGTTGGAGCGAGTCGTCCGCCTTCGAGTAGTCGTACGTCTGGAACCGACCCTGCCGAAGCCTCACCACATCGCCGTTGAAATATCGCTCGTACAGAATCTGGCGAGAGCCGAACTGCGTCCCAATGAAGTCCCATACCAGCCGAAACAGCCGAACCCTGTCGTACGCGTTCGACTTCGCACCCTGGAAGTACTTGTCTATCACCGGGCGCATCGCGCTCTCCATGTCGGCCTCGGTTGGCGTCAGCATCAGCCCGCCAGCCGCAAGTTGTTGCATGATGTCCGTCACTCGCTGATACGCGTCGGGAGCCCAGTGGCGCATCGCGATGGCAGGTTGGGGAGAAAGCCAGATACCCTCGCCCATCCACGGACCCGCGTCTGCCTCCATAGCGCGCAGGTAGGAGCGCACCGTCTCCGTCGTGTCGATGATCTCCGCAACCTTCTCCTGCACGTGGGAGTGCACGCCAATGCCAATCGTCTCCACCATTGCGTGGGTCATCCCCAGGGCAAACTCCATCTTGGCAATGTTCTTCACCGCCACGTGCTGCATATACTGTCGCCACATGATTCCCAGCTCGACGATGTGGTTGTGCAGCTCCACATCGCCGTAGCAGAAGACCCGGTTCCACGGAATCAGGACATCGTCGAAAATCGCCAGCGCGTCCATCTCGTCAAACCTGCTCGAGAGGGGTTGGTCGTACGTGGAGCGTCCTGTGTCCCAGCTCTCGCGACAGATAAAGCTGAGGCCTTTTGTGGCTGTAGGAACCGAGAAGCCCAAAGCGTACTTCTCCTCTTCCTTGCCTCGAAGTGGACGGTAGGGCGGCACGAAGATCTCGTCAGAGAATGGGGCCAGCGTAGCCAGCAGCTTTGCGCCGCGTACGGTGATGCCCTCACTTGTGGTGTCCACAACGCCCACTGGGATGTACGGGTCAGGCTGCTCACCAACAGCTACGCCGCGGTTGACCTGCGGGTGCCCGAAGCAGTGGGTTAGCGATAAGTCGTTGTCCCGTATGTACTCGTGGTACGCGATGAGGTTATCGGCGAACCGCTTGTCCGTGCGACCGTGCAACTCGGCCATCTGCCGTGTAGCCGTCACTTGGATGTTCACATAGTCGGGCGCACGACCCAGAATGCCATGATGAGCCTCTGCCGTGATCTCCAGCGCTCGACGTCGCTTCATCAGGTCGTCCTGATTCTGGGGAATGATGAACGACAGCGGAACCGGGTCGCCTGTTTTCGGCGATTTGAAGGTCATATCGTCGTGGAGCGCTGGGTCGTGCTGCAGATCGAACAGGCCAGCAAGCGTCTTGGCCATCCGCCCAAGCTTGGGGTCAGTGGTCACGTCCTCAACGCGCTTCCCTTCAAGCCAGATCTCCCGCGAGTCCTTGAGGCCGTCCAGAAACTGTTGCCCAGAGCGAATACCCATGTGTGCGTCTCCTATGTCGTTTGTTCGTTAAAGTATAGCTGTGCCTTTAGGTTCAGAATAGAGCTGTTCGGGGAGTCCAGAGGGATTCCCCTCTGGCAAGGGGCTCCGGGGGATGTGCCCCCGGTACTAAAGACCCTGGCTTGACCTGCGCGCAATGCCGTCGCACAGTATGGGCCAAGTTTCAGAGTAGATTGCGGGGGAAAGCGATGACAACCAAGAAGACCAAAACGTTCTCGTTTCATTGGGGCAGTGGCCACATAGCTGAAGAGGCTCAAGTCACCGGTGAGCACAACGTACCCACGTTCCAGTTGATGAAGTACACAGAAGGGCGGGCAGAGGGCACCGTCACCCTGCGATTCTGCCAGTACAACCATAGAGGTATGTTCAGTCGCTCGCCGCTCATAATGGGCATCGATGAGATTGGTATGATGCGGGACGCCCTCAAGGAAACCCCGGAGTTGCTGGCACTGATGAAGCAGCTGGTCGCTGACTAACAGGGCCACGCCCTGTACCCACATGCCTGCGGTTAGTAAAGGGAGGTGAGGAAATATGGCACCACGGCTTTACGTTCCTCGCCGCAGCGACACACGGCCTTTAGTCTCCGCCGGAGGCAACATATATAGTAGACTACGCCCACGCAACACAGGGAGGCGACTATGAACATTGATGCACACGCACACATAACGGGGCCGCTGGAGTTGTATGCACACTTCCGTGCCCTCTCCGGAGCAACAGGGCCGGGGCCTCGACCCAAGCTACCGGAGTTCTCCGACGAACAGATGGAGGAGAGCTTGAAGGGTCATCTGGTGGAAGTTTCAGGCGTTGGCACTGACCTTCAGCTTGTATCGCCTCGACCGTGGTCCATCCCCACTGGAGACCGCCGCGAGCCCGTGGTTGAGCACATTACCCAGGGCGTGAACAACATGATTGCGCAGTCGGTGAATCTGCACCCTGACCGGTTTGCTGGTATCGGGGCCATTCCACAGCTGGTCACGCAGGGCACCAAGTTCTGCCTGGAAGAGCTTGATCGGTGTGTGAACGAGCTAGGGTTTGTTGGCATCAAGATCAACCCTGACCCCGGCGAGGGCTCGGCTGAAGTGCCACACATGGGCGACGAGTACTGGTACCCGTTGTACGAGAAAATGGTAGAGTTGGACGTGCCTGGCCTTATCCATGGTGGGCCGTTCCGCTTCTCCCGCGAGCCTGAGTTGGGCTACTTTGTTGAGGAAGAGGCCGTTGCGGCATGGGGCATCATGCGGTCGCCGCGCGTGTTCCAGGATTTCCCAAACTTGAAGCTGGTCGTTGGCCACGGTGGCGGCTATATCCCCTACCAGGCAGGCAGAGGCCGCGCGTTCCGCATGAACTCACAGCAGCGTGAACCCGATGTCGGTTGGGAGAGCTTCGACGAGTCCATGCGGCGGCTGTACTACGACACGGTGCTGTACGACGGCGAGGCAATGGAGCTGCTTATCAAAGTGGTTGGTGCAGACCGGGTCCTGTTTGGGACGGATAAACCCGCCAACGGCTCTGTGAAAGACCCGGTGACGGGCAGGGTGTTGAACGATGTGAAGCCGCTCATCGATGATATTGGGTGGCTCAGCGATGAGGACAAGCACGCGATATTCGAGGGCAATGCTCGCAAGCTGTACAGTCGACTCAAGGTACCAGCATCGGCCTAGAGGCTAAACGATAGGAATAAAAAGACCCTGGCGGGTTACCCGCCAGGGTCTTTTTGCTTGGTCTGATTAGCGCTAGTTGGAAGTGACGTTGGTGTTGACCACCCCGGCGGTCTGCTTCTTCACTTGCTCAACAGCCTCTGCTATTGGGACGCTGTCCGGCACAGTCATACGCGCTGTGTGGACACGATAGGTGTCAGGGTTGCTTGGGCCAGATGGTTCCTGGCCTTCCATCAGTGCTACTGCAGCGTCGATGAGGCGCTTGCGTACAGCGATGATGTTCTGGTCGGATGTGACTAGGCTCTCCAGACTTCGGTCGGCCCTGGGGCCCCACTGGTCTTCAACCAATGCAAGATCCTGAACCGGGAACGCCTTGATGCCCGTATAGGAATAGTTCTTCTGGGCAACCCGATCTATCAGGTAATCGTTGTCCTTGTTTTCAACCGCCAGGAAGGAACCGGGAATCTGATCCGGGTAGGTGTAGCCGCCGTACTTGTCTTCCTGCACCTGCTCCGGGGTGAAGGGCTCATAGCTCCAGCGTAGCCGGTAGTGGTAGCAACTCTCGTCGTCGATGGGAATGCGGAGGTTGGAGGAATAGACGCCTGGGCCCGCAATGCCGGAACCAGTGAATGCTGGCATGAAGAACTGGCTGACGGTGACGACGTTACTACCTTCACCGAAAGCGGCAACTGCGATGTGCTGCTGACCGTACGGTGTGTCCTCAATCTGCACGTGCTTCCGGTTGAGGAAGCTGTTCAGTCGATTGCCACCGCGTAACCGGTTGCCGGGGTTTGAGTTGTTACCGTCCAGGGTGCTGTGAAGGAAGAAACCATGACTGGGGTCGTAGTCACCCTCAATGGCCTGGAAGTAGTTGCAGCGCAGCAGGTACTTCCGCAGGTAGCGTCGGTCTTCGCCCATGTCAAACCACTCGAATGTGGGCTTGGGAGGCATCTTGTCCTTGGGCCCAAGATAAGCCCAGATGATGCCGCCGGCGTCAAATGCCGGATATGCCTTGATGGTGACTTTGTCCTTGTACGTCTCGCCTTCTGGGGAGTTGGGTAGATCAACGCAGGCACCGTTCACGTCAAACTTCCAACCGTGGTAGACGCAGCGGAGTCCGCATTCCTCGTTTCGACCGAAGAACATGGGCGCGCCGCGATGGGGGCAGTATGCGTCGACGAGGCCAGGGTTACCGTCGGAGTCTCGGAAAGCAATCAGACTCTCGCTCAGGAGCGTGACTCGTGCGGGAGTGCTGTCAGCGCCGGGAATCTCCTCTGCAAGACAGGCTGGAATCCAGTGTCGTCGGAACAGATTCCCCATCGGTGTGCCTGGGCCGGTTTGCGTCAATAGGTCGTTTTCTTCACGCGTCAGCATAGTTCCCTCCCCTGTTATGTGGCGGTTGTTCTGCTTCGTCTGAGGACACCGCCGTTGTGCGGCAGGCTACCGTTGGGAGAGGTGTGTGTCAACCCAGTTGAATATGCATGTAGTTGCGGCGAGGAGACTAAAGACCGTGTGGCCTCCGGCGGAGACTAAAGCCCGGTATGTTCGGGCCCTCTGGCCCGCAGGCCAGTCCTAGACCCACGCGACCTTACAGTCCGAGCAATGACGCAACATCGGCCAGGGTGTGGACGGTAGTGACTCCCTCAGGCAACGCCCCTTCAGGGGGGATGTCTGGATAGCGGTTCATGTAAATCGCGCGGATGCCCGCAGCCATTGCGCCCTCAACGTCCGCGCTAATGGAATCGCCAACGTGAAGTGCCTGGTCGGCGTCCACGTTGGCGCGAGCCAGCGATGCCAGATAGATAGGGGCATGTGGTTTCCCCTGCCCCACGTCCCCTGACGTCACGACAAAGTCTGCATAGAGGTCAAGGTGCATATCCTGGGCTAGCTGTTGCCCGCTAGTGCTCATGTTGGAGATAATACCGATTGTATAACCTGCGGAGCGAAGTCGAGGCAGCACATGCGCTACGTCGTTGTAAAGGGTCATAACGTAAGGAATCTCTCGTACGCGATCCCAGATACTCAAGGCAGTAGAAGAAGGGACATCTACTCCGGCACCTTCCAGTACCAGTCGTTCGTACTCCGCAAAGAAACCGCGCTCTGCCGCTAGTGCGCCAACCTGCCGC
Source organism: Dehalococcoidia bacterium (assembly GCA_029936935.1). Lineage (GTDB taxonomy): Bacteria > Chloroflexota > Dehalococcoidia > Lucifugimonadales > UBA1127 > UBA1127. Next base: position 5,573 of record JAPYRQ010000013.1, read on the forward strand.
TTGGATTTCTCAGCAGCCATAAAGGCATCAGCTTTAAGATATCCTCTGCCGATTCCCTCTGGCGTGACTGTATACCCGAATGCTGCACACGCCTCTGCCTGGATTTCCTCCCTGGTTGGTGAGAAGCACGCAAGGGTGTTGTAGAGGTCAAAGAAAATGGCTTTAATATTGGCAAGTCTGTCCTTGGCATTAACCATCGGTGAACCCGTTCCCCCAGTGGGTTCCATCACAGAACGGCTTGTTGCCGGAGCCGCCACATCTACAGAGTGTGCATTGTGGTGGCGTTTGATATGCAGAGTCGTCTGATGACGTCAAAGGGACATCGCCTTCAACCTTGATAGGCCCATTCTTGAGAAGCTCTATCCTGTGGTCAGGTATGTTATTGGAAGCGGCGTAGCTCAACGCGCCTGAAGGGCAACGGTCAATGATCGATTTGATGGCATCGGCTGGAGCGCCGTCAGGAACAATCCAGGGTTCTGCCCCCAGCTTGAATACCGCAGCAAGGTTGTTTGTGCAGAACCCCGCGTGGGCGCAGATGGAGCGATCATCGTAGAAAGTTAGGTCTCTGGTTCGATACAAGAAACGCCGAGCCTCCACAGGGCCATGGTCCGCTGATTCAGTACCATCAAAGCTATTATGGAGGTGCGTGCCATCACAGAAAGGCTTTGTTCCGGAGTCGCCACATCGGCAGAGCACATAGGACTCAGGCGGGGTCAGTACGCGCCCGTCGCTGTTCGTGATAGGTATGGCGCCTTTCACCAAATAGGGTCCGTTGGGCGCAATGCGGATGCTAGCTGCGTCTTGCTCTTTGGTCATCGATGTCTCAGTTCATTGGAGTTGTAGCTTCACCGTTGTAATGGCGCCACATAGAAGCAGTGTAGATAATGTTTCTGTGGCAGTCAAAACCATCATCGCCCGGTGCTATCATGGGCCCGCTATGAACAACGCGATGGTGATAGTTCGATTGCCGCTCGAATCGGCCGCGCAACACTCGATCTGCTGTTTCCGCCTAAGTGTGCCGGGTGCAGGATGGAAGGATCGTATCTGTGCGATGTGTGTATCGCCGATGCCCCGAAAGCACCGAATGCTACCGGCGAAGGTCTGGAAGCGATCATGTCTCCGTTTCAGATGCAAGGCGCGGCGCGAGAAGTCGTGCATCGTTTGAAGTACAGCGGGCTGCGTGTGATGGCTGAGCCGATGGGAGCCGCAATGGCACAGCTACTGGAGCGACATCGCGTAACGGCAGACATTCTTGTTCCGGTGCCTTTGCATCCCAAACGGTTGCGTGAGCGTGGCTACAACCAGGCTGCGCTGTTGGCCAAGCGAGTCGGGAAGTGGCTTGATGTGGGTGTGGACGGCAAAGGCCTTATTCGTACCGACCACCAGGGCCCTCAGGCTCGCACCGCCACACGGGAAGAGCGAATGGCTAACGTGACCGGGGCGTTCACTGCCAAACGGAACTTTGATGGCTTACGTGTTGTGGTGGTTGATGACGTGACTACCACTGGTTCAACACTGGAGGCATGTGCCGCCGCGCTCCGGGAGACAGGAGCGGCTGGAATATGGGGACTCACCTTCGCTCGAGAGGTTTGATTCGGTAGAGTAGCAGCATTGGAGAAACATTACTATGGACGATAACTATAAAAAACGACCGGAATCCTGGGCAATCATTACTAGTGAACCCGGCCCCGAACTCCCGTTGGTTACGGTGCGGTTTGACACGGTACGGAACCCTCGCAATGCTAAGGAAATGCGAGCTGTCGTGCTAGAATCGCCCGACTGGGTGAACATCGTCGCCCTCACGCCGGAGCGCCGACTCGTCGTGGTACGTCAGTATCGGTTCGGGATAGCGGCAGTGACAACAGAGATACCTGGTGGGCTGATCGATCCTGGCGAGACTCACAGGGAGGCTGCGGAACGGGAACTCAGGGAAGAGACGGGACATACAACCTCTAAGTGGACGTACCTGGGAGCGTCTGAGCCGAATCCTGCTGTCTTCAATAACCTTATCCACCACTGGCTGGCAGAAGGCGTTGAACCGACGCACTCGTTGGAGCAGGATGATGGTGAAGATATCGTTGTGGACACCATGTCGCTGGATGAAGTTCGAGACGCCGTGCTGTCAGGAAGCATCAGACATACCCTGGTTCTTGCAGCCCTCGCTAGGATCATGGATTTGAGCAAGGGGTAGGAAAAAGACTACCCCCTTGTACAGGCCCAAGTGGTTGTTGGCTGAATCATTCAGCCATACAATGAGCTATGGAGCTAAGCAAGCTAACGCCCTCATATTTATGAGGGCGTTAGCTTGTCTCCAACATCGGTGTAGGAGGTCCATGCATGGAGATGCAGATTCAAGCCCGCAACACCCGGCTGTCCGACGACACCAAGGCATATCTGACAAAGAAACTGGAACGAATAGAAAGCAGATTGAAGTCCCCCGTGGATGCCCATGTGGTGATAGCGGAGGAGAAGACGCGGTCGCAGCAGGATCGATTCGTCGTTGAAGTAACCCTACGTTGCAATGGAACGTTGCTACGAGGCCAGCAGCGTGCACCCTCAGTGCAGGTAGCGATTGATGCACTGACAACCACCCTGGATCGCAGAGTGGCCCAGTTCAAGAGCACATTCTATCGGAGCGAGGCTGCCAAACGAGGTGGCACCGCGAAGAGCATCCGTGAGATTGAAGCACCCGAGCCTGATGAGGGTGATGAAGACGAAGATGAAGAGCTCGCATCGATGGGCAAAGTCGTGCGCTCGAAACGGTTTGAGATGAAGCCGATGGCCGTGGAAGAGGCGGCAATCCAAATGGAGATGCTGGACCACTCGTTCTTCCTGTTCCAGAACACGGACACGGGCATCTACAACGTGTTGTACAGGCGAAGCGATGGTGATTATGGGTTAATTGAGCCTGAACAGAGCTAGGTTATATGTCGCTGCGGCGGGGAGACTAAAGCCCACTCTGGCCCGCAGGCCAGCCTCCAGCATATGCGCTGCTGCAGCACGGTTGGGTAACCGTAGGCATATAGGTACAGGACGAGTCCTGCTAGCCGTCAGGGTTCGCCGATTGGTACACCAGGGCAGCAAAGAGTCGCTGGAACTGCTCTGGTAGCCCGTCCTTGAGTTCAGGGTGGCACTGCACGGCTACGACAAAACGGTGGTGGGGGCTCTCAAGGGCCTCCACCAACCCGTCGGACACGCCATAAGCGGTGGTCATGAGTTTTTCTGCGCGCTGGGCTTCCATCAGTCCCTGATGATGGAGGCTGTTCACCCGAACCTGACCGCCGGCTCCCACCACCGATGCTAGCTTGCTTCCCGGTGCAATCCAAATGCGATGCTGCATGGACTTGCTCGTCGCGTCCGGCGCTTCGTTCCTGTGGCCCGTGAGGTGCTGGGTCAGCGTACCTCCGGCCACAACGTTCAATATCTGCATACCCCGGCAGATGCCTACTGCCGGCATGTTTCGCGCCAGGGCACCTTCCAGCAAGGCGATGTCCAGGGCGTCACGCGGCTCGTCAAGCTCCAACCCCGCCGTGGGGTCAGGCTCCTGACCGTAGCGATGAGGGTGAACGTCAGCCCCGCCGATGAGCAGCAGCCCGTCCATGCGATCCAACGCCTCATTCGACGATATGCCGCCCGGCAGGAGCAACAGCGGCTCTGCCTCCCATGGCGTGAGCGCATCGATGTACGGCTTAGCTTGCTTTTCGCTGGACGCGGGTACGCCAATGACTGGCTTCGTTTGGGTGGTCATGTCCTCATTTTGTCCTAGTTGATTTGCCCCTGTAATGTTGTCATGTCTATCAAGCTCTGGGGTGCCCGAATGACTGGGTAGGCTGTCTTGCGCCCGTTCATAGTACACTAGCCACGTATTCGGAAACACAGACGCTGCACCAAAGGAGAACCATATGCCAGCCCACTTCGAAGACGATGTAGTCCGTATTCACAAGACTGTTGCCAGTCCGTACGACAACAACGCCTACATCATTGTATGTAAGGCTACCAACAAAGCCCTTATCGTCGATACACCGATTGATGCTGCTGCTGTCCTGGCGGAGGCATCCGACACTGAGGTGGTGTCACTAGCCATCACCCATGGACACGGCGACCACATCGAGGGGTATGCGGAGTTCAGGGCTGGACTGACGGCACCCTTTGGCCTGCACAAGGACGATGCTGACCGACTGCTGCCTAACGTGGCCGAGTTCAACTTGGAGGATGGGGCCACGATCCAAGTGGGTGAGTTGGCATTGAAGTTGATGCACACCCCCGGCCACACCCCCGGCGGAGTCTGCCTGTTGCTTGGAAAGCACCTTTTCTCGGGCGATACGCTGTTCCCCGGTGGTCCAGGTAAGACTCAGACGCCTGAGGCCCTGAAACAGGTCATTGCAAGCATCACGGAGAGGTTGTTTGTGCTCCCCGACGATACCAATGTCTATCCGGGCCACGGCTCAGATACCACGATTGGAGCATCGAAGGCGGAATACGCCGTGTTTGTGAGCCGTGACCACGCTACGGACCTGTCTGGCGACGTTCTGTGGCGGAGCTAGCAGGGCACGCCCAGCACCCTAGCTCCCTGATGGTAACCAAAGAGGTATGTTCATAGGTAAACACCCTTTTTATGAAGGGTAATGCCTGCTATAATAATCAGGTGATTTGCAAGAGAAATCGATCCATGTCATCTCCGCAAAAGCGGTGCACCCAATACCACCCCGTATTTTGAACAATTTACCCCCTGTTTCCCCATACAAAAGGCCTGTCTGTGTGGTATGATTCTAATAGCGTTAACGCGCGCGAGCGCCAGCTTGCGCAAAGATAACGTGTTGAAGACGGGGCGAAAGCCTCTCACAGTGGGGTAGATACGATGACAGAGCTATCTTCAGAGGAGACCATGACCACTCACGGGTACAGCGCAAAAGACATCCAAGTTCTTGAAGGCCAGGAGGCTGTACGCCTACGACCTGGTATGTACATCGGCAGCACGGACGAGCGCGGGCTGCACCACCTTGTCTACGAGATTGTGGACAACGCGGTTGACGAGGCCATGGCAGGTTACTGCACCAAGATTGTTGTGGCAGTTATGGCTGATGGCTCAGTGACCATCGACGATGATGGCAGAGGCGTTCCGGTAGAGACCCATGAGGCCACCGGGGTGTCCGCGCTGGAAACGGTGTTCACAACCCTCCACGCCGGAGGCAAGTTTGGAAGCGGAAGCTACCAGGTGTCCGGCGGCCTGCATGGCGTTGGTGCATCGGTAGTGAACTTCCTGAGCGAGTGGCTCTGGGTTGAGGTCAAACGCGATGGCAAAAAACATCGTCAGGAGTTTGAGCGCGGTAGAGCGACTGCCCCCATCGCAAAGATCGGTAAATCCACCGGACACGGTACCAAAGTCGGGTTCCTTCCCGACGGCACGATCTTCAACACTTCTGAATTTGAGTTTGAAACGCTCTCCCAGCGATTTAAGGAGATGGCCTACCTGAACCCCGGCTTGGAGATAGACATCTCCGACGAGGCGAGTGGCCAGCGCAAGAAGTATCGCTTTGAGGGCGGAATCGCTGAAATGGTTACAGAGATGAATGACGGGAGGGAAGCCCTCCATGACATCATCTCCCTCGACAAGAAGGTTGATACCACTCAGGTGAGCGTTGCCATGCAGTACACCACAAACGTACGCGAAGAGGCCCCGACCTTCGTCAACTGTATCGCAACCATAGAGGGCGGTACCCACGTCACCGGGTTTCGCGCGGCCCTCACAAGAGCGTTGAACGACTACAGTCGCAAACAGAAACTCATCAAAGATGACCAGGGCAACTTTGCAGGCGAAGACGTCCGTGAAGGCCTGACATCCGTGGTGTCCATCAAGATGATAGACCCGCAGTTTGAAGGTCAGACCAAAGGTAAACTCGGCAATGCAGAGATTAAACCAATCGTAGAGTCCATCGTCGCTGAGACGTTGACCATCTACCTGGAAGACCATCCCAACGATGCCAGGCGCATCATAGAGCGTTGCTCTTTGGCCCAAAAGGCCCGTGAGGCGGCTCGCAAGGCCAGGGAGTTGGTCATTCGGAAGAATGCCCTGGACGGTTCAGGGCTTCCGGGTAAGCTTGCCGACTGCTCAGAGAAAGACCCGGAACTATCTGAGATCTTCATAGTTGAGGGTGAGTCTGCAGGCGGCTCCGCCAAGATGGGCCGTGACCGAAAGTACCAGGCGATCCTTCCTCTCAAAGGCAAGATTCTCAACGTTGAGAAGGTGTTGTATCCCCAGGGTCGCCAGAAGGTGATCATGGAGAGCGTTAATACCGAAAACGGCGAAGGCTCAAAGATGGCCTACCAGGCGGAGAAGACACGACTGGAAAAGCTGCTGTCCCACGAAGAAATCCGAATTCTCATCACTGCTCTTGGAGCAGGGTTTGGCGAGGACTTCGATGAGAAGAAGCTTCGGTATCATCGGGTCATCATCATGACAGACGCGGACGTGGATGGATCTCACATCCGAACACTGCTGCTGAACTTCTTCTTCCACAACATGCCCCAACTCATAGACCGCGGGTTTTTGTATATCGCCCAGCCACCGCTGTTCCGTATCGGCCAGGGTCGTAACATTAAATATGTGTACTCTGACGCAGAGATGGAATCAGAGATGAAGAAGATGGAAGGGAAGCGCGGTGTCAGTCTCCAGCGTTACAAGGGTCTGGGAGAGATGAACCCGGATCAACTCTGGGAGACGACCCTGGATCCAGAGAAACGGACGCTGCTACGCGTGGACATGGAAGACGTAGAAGACTCCAAGGAAAAGGTCGCTTTCGAGTTCGACCGTTTGATGGGCGCAGAAGTCGCCCCTCGGAAGAAATTCATTATGGAATATGCCAAGACCGTCCAAAACCTGGACGTCTAAAGAAGAATTCACCGTGAAATAGCCCGCTCTGAAACATGGGCGGGCATCGAATGGAGCGCCGATAATGGGCGTCCTGGATAGTCACAAAATAGAATTGCAAGCACCTCAAATATCCCTGCGTTCCCTGCATTCTATGGATTTGATACCTGCATCTACCTAGATATCCCTATGCCCGTGAGCGTTCACTAGAGGAAGGTTGCTATGACGACGAGTACAGACGGCCCAGGAAATATCGGGAAGATCGAATCACGTCTTATTGATGATGAGCTTCGTCAATCGTATCTTGCATATGCCATGAGCGTGATCGTCTCGCGTGCTTTGCCGGACGTGAGAGACGGTTTGAAGCCGGTACAGCGTCGCATCCTGTACGCCATGGAAGAACTGGCTATGAGGCCGGGTACGGCATACAAGAAGAGCGCTCGTCTGGTGGGTGAGGTTCTGGGTAAGTACCATCCCCACGGCGACTCTTCCGTGTATGAAGCCCAGGTCCGTATGTCCCAGGACTTCACCTTGCGCTATCCCATGGTGGACGGCCAGGGCAACTTCGGCTCCATTGACAATGACCCGCCGGCAGCCATGCGTTACACGGAAGCACGGCTGGCAGCCATCGCCACAGAAATGCTTGTGGACATGGACCGCAACACCGTAGATTTTGCGGCGAACTTTGATGAATCCCTCCAGGAACCTACGGTTCTTCCTGCAAAGCTGCCTTTCCTGCTCGCCAACGGCGCTTCAGGTATTGCTGTGGGCATGGCAACCAACATCCCTCCTCACAACTTGCGAGAGTTGTGCGATGCCATTGATCATCTGGTTGATAACCCTGACGCCACCCTTAAAGACATGATGCGGTTCATCAAGGGGCCGGACTTCCCTACGGGCGGCATCATCATGGCTGGGGAAGGTGGTAAGAGAATCCATGAGGCATATGGAACCGACGAAATTGAGCGCCCAACCGGGCGAATCCTCATGCGTGGCAGGGCAGTTATCGAGCCCTTCGGCAAGACAGAGAATCGATACCAGATTGTCATCACAGAGGTCCCTTATCAGCTGAACAAAGCCACTATGGTGGAGAAGATTGCCCAACTGGCGAGGGACAAGAAGATCGAGGGCATCACTGACGTCCGAGACGAGTCTGACCGTCAGGGCCTGCGGGTCGTGGTGGAGCTGCGTGCGCACACAGACCCGGTGTACGTGCTAAGCAATCTGTATGAGCAGACACCCCTCCAAATGTCTTACAACATGAACATGCTGGCCCTTGTGGACGGCCAGCCTCAGGTGCTGACGGTACGTGACATCCTCCACCACTACATCCAGTTCCGCATCGAGGTAACCACTCGACGAGCCCAGTACGACCTGGATAAGGCCAAGGAACGGGATCACATACTCGAGGGACTCCTGAAAGCCATCGATAACCTGGATGCCGTCATCGCGCTCATCAGGGCATCTGACGATGCTGAGACCGCTCGAAACGGCTTGATGACCACGTTCGACCTGACACAGATACAAGCCCAGGCCATCCTGGACATGCAGCTCCGTCGATTGACGGCCCTCGACAACCAACGCCTGCTTGATGAGCACGCTGAGTTGATGAAGACCATCGCAGAACTCGAAGCACTGCTGGCGGACCCTGCCAAGGTTAGTGCTGTCGTCAAAGAAGATAATGCTGAGCTTCGCAAGAAGTACGGGGACAAGCGCCGGACGGAAATCGTTGAAGAGGAAGCCCGACGACTGACCCGAGACGAACTGATCGCCCACGCGGACATGGTGGTTACCCTGAGCCTGAATGGGTACGCCAAACGCACCAACCTGGACACCTACAAGCTGCACCATCGTGGTGGCAAGGGCGTGCTGGGCATGCGGACCACCAAGGACGACGATGTCATCCAACACACCCTGGTGGCCGATACCAAGGACACCATCTTATTGTTCACAGACCAGGGGCGTGTGTATTCATTTAAGTGCTACCACATCAATGAGGACACTTCACGTACAACCCGCGGGACCCCCATCAAAGTGCTCATCCCTACGCTGCCGGAGAACGACAAGATCACATCCATAGTTGCCCTCTCTGACCTGCGTCAGGGTGGGTTCCTGGTGCTGGCTACGGAACGGGGGGAGATCAAACGGGTACCCCTGGAGCGGTTTGCAGCTATTCGCAGCAACGGCATCATCGCAATGAATCTGGACGATAACGATCGCCTGATCTCTGCTCGAGCGGCCAAGGACGGCGATGAAATCATGGTGGTCACCCGCAACGGCATGTCGGTCTGCTTCCCGGTGGAGCAGTTGCGCGTCCGTTCGCGTACCGCCGGTGGCGTGCGAGCCATCCGTCTGAAGTTTGAAGACCGGGCCATTTCAATGGATGTTGTTGACCCGGAAGGCAGCCTGCTGGCTGTCAGCGAGAAGGGTTTCGGTAAGCTGACCCGCATGGACAAGTTCAGAAGGCAGGCCAGAGGCGGATCCGGTGTCATTGCCTTCAAGGTGGATGACAAGACCGGACCCCTTGCCGCGACCCTAGTGGTCCAGGGTTCAGAGGAATTGATCATCGCCACAGCCAAGGCCCAGGTGCATCGGACACGGTTGAGCGAGGTGGGTGTCCAAGGAAGGTACGCGCGAGGCGTGTGGGTGATGCGACCTGCTGATGGCGATCACATTACGTCTGTGGCGATATTGACGCCTTCCGTTGGGGAGCCAGAGGTTCCACCTACCACCCCAAAGGCCGCAGGGAAGCCCGGAGACAAGCCCAAGGCCGCCGGCAAGAATAGCAAGGCCACTAAGGCTGAAAAGGAAGAGGACGCTTCACCCCAGTTATCCATGGATATTGAGGAAGCGGCAGCAGGGGCTGAAGATCTTGGGAACCAGGACGAGGAACTGGACCAGGAACCGGCGGAGGAGTTAGATGAAGAGCTTGAGGACGAGGGCGATGAGGACGAAGACGATGATGACGATGAGTCGGATGATTAGTAGTCCCCGACTTTCAATGACGGGTATTAGCGACTTGTAACAAGGACTTCTTTGTAATTGAAGAGAGGCCACCCTTAGGATGGCCTCTCTTTATGGAAGCCCTATGCAAATATCCTACTGAATACCGCATCTGCCGCTTGAATGACGATTGCTACAACCACTACGGCTAGGACCAACATTACCGTTATAGGGAAGCGACTTTGAGCGGCCTCTGGGTCAACCAGTTGCCCCTTGGCCTCTGTAGGTGCGATATCCAGGATTTCCCGCGCCAGATCCGCATCATCTTCCCATGTATCCAGCGCATGAGGAACGGTGGCTGCTATCCCCCAACCTCCCGGCCCTACGCCCACAGCCCTGACCATGCATTGGATACCCTCCAACTCAAGCCTTCCAGCCGCCATTCTTGCCAGAGGTTCACTTGAGTACACCTCTAGCGTCACCGTCTTATCATTCTGGTCATATCCATCCGGTTGAGTCATATCCCTCACCACATCCTTTTGACAGGGCTCCACGTCGATAAAGTTTAAGCATAGCCCTAGCTACGAATTTAAGGCAAGTGAAGAGGGATTGAGCCAACTCATTTCGTTGACACTTTCTCGCTCTGACGCGTAAGATGGATGCAGCCCAACAGGTATGGGCTACCTTAAAAGCTTGGACGAAAGGCAGGTGACCAGATGTCATCTATTATCTGGTTTGTGATTCTATTGCTTTCCGTCCTTGCGGCCCTGGGAATAGGGGCATTGGTGACATTCTTGGCCCGGAACTCTTTTTTGGGAAAGCGGCTAAAGGATTCTGAAGATCAAGCCGCTAAGGTTGTAGAAGAGGCAGAGCGCCAGAAGGCGAACCTCCTGCTAGGAGCAAAGGAAGAGACGCTGCAACTCCGCACAACGACGGAGAGCGAGTTGAAAGAGCGGCGTGGCGAGATCCAGCAGCAGGAAAAGCGAATGGCCAACCGGGAAGAGAACTTAGAGCGTCGGTTCAGCACCCTGGAGCAAAGAGAACAAAGTGTTGCAGACAGGGATAGGGAGCTGGAGACGTCGCAGGCAGAAGTGGAGCAGCTTAAACAACAGCAGGAAGTCCAGCTAGCAGAAGTAGCCGGACTGACGGTCACAGAAGCGCAAGATCAGATTTTCAAGAAGGCCGAAGACGAAGCGAGGCATGAGCTAACGCGTAAGTACTGGGAGCTAGAGCAACAGTACAAAGACGAGTCTGATGAGAATGCCCGCATGTTGGTCACTATGGCCATTGAACGTCTTGCTGCAGACGTAGTTGCTGAATCCACTGTCACTAGTGTTCCATTGCCCAATGATGAGATGAAAGGTCGTCTCATTGGTCGTGAGGGACGGAATATCCGTGCGCTTGAACAGGCCACGGGTGTGGACTTGATTGTTGACGATACACCGGGTGCGGTAACGCTCTCGTGTTTCGATCCGATACGCAGGGAAATCGCGCGTATCGCATTGACGAAGTTGATTGTTGATGGCCGAATTCACCCGGCCAGGGTTGAAGAAATGGTGGAAAAGGCCCGCCAGGAGATGGACAAGATTCTCAAGGAGGCGGGTGAGCAAGCCGTATTTGAAGCAGGTGTGCGCGGACTGCACGCTGATTTGATCAAACAACTGGGTCGTTTGAAGTTCAGGACCAGTTACGGTAGCAACGTGCTCAAGGAGAGTGTGTTGGCAGCTCGTGTAGCAGCAATGCTGGCGGCTGAGATTGGCGCAAACGTAGAGGTCTGCAAGACTGGCGCGCTCCTGCACGACATCGGTAAGACGATGACTCATGAGGTTGAAGGCCCCCACGCTGAGATCGGCGGGGAGGTAGCAGCCAAGTTCGGTGTTCCGGAGACCATCAGTAGGGCCATTGCGGAGCACCATGACCATGAGAAGAGCACCGTTGAGGCGTTCATCGTCTCAGCTGCAGACGCGATAACGTCATCCAGGCCGGGGGCTCGCAGCGACACTGTCGAGTCCTACATCAAGAGGCTCCAAGACCTTGAAGAGGTTGCAAAGGGCTTTGAAGGTGTGGAGAAGGTATTCGCCATCCAGGCGGGCCGAGAGGTTCGTGTCATGGTGAAGCCGGAACAGGTCAACGACGAGACCGCTGCAACCTTGTCACGGGACATCGCCAAGAAAGTTCAGGAGACCCTTGTGTACCCTGGACAGATTAAGGTGATGATCATCCGGGAGACCCGAAACGTAGAATACGCTAAGTAGGATTAAGCCCCGCCCTGATGGAAAGCATCGGGGTGGGGCTTTTCTTTTCCTCAATACCGGCATCAGGTCAGGGAGGGAACCCATTGAGTTTTACCGTAGACCTTCACTTACACACAACCGCCTCAGACGGGACGCTCACACCTACGCAGTTGGTCAAGCTTCTCGCGGAGAACGGCCTGAAACTCATTGCCATCACTGATCATGACTCCCTTGAAGGCATCCCCGAGGCGAAGGCCGAGTTGGTGAAGCATCCCGGTATGACGCTTATTCCCGGTGTGGAGATATCGGCTGACATCGATGACAGTGAAGTCCACGTCCTGGGTTACCACCTTGACGAGAACAACCCTGAGCTGCAAAAGGTGCTTGCCCATTTTCGTAAGGGTCGAGAGGGCCGTGGCGAAAAGATGGTGGCAAAGCTAAACGAGATGGGGTTTGCCATCACGTGGGAGCGTGTGGTGGAGCTGGCCCAGGGTGGAGCCATCGCTCGGCCGCATGTAGCAAGGGCATTGTTGGAGAAGGGCTATATCACTGAACTGAGGGAAGCCTTTGACAAGTATATCGGTCGTGGTGGACCTGCCTATGTAAGCCGAGAGAAGATGAGCCCTGCGGATTCGGTTGAGCTTATCAGCAAATTCGGTGGAATTCCTGTCCTGGCACACCCCACGTATACCAAAGACCCGGAGTCATTGGTCGCCTCGTTGGTGTCCAAAGGCCTGGCGGGAATGGAAGTTTATTACAAGAATTACAATGAAAAAACGGTCAATTGGCTTCATGATATCGCCAAACGACATGGACTCCTCGCCCTTGGTGGCAGTGACTACCATGCCAGCCATGAGAGCGACGAAGTGGAGCCAGGCTTGGTTGGGCCTCCCGCTGAGAACGGCCAACGGCTGCTGGAGATGGGACCTCGATAGGAAGAGCCCTTCTCGCCCGTTCACTATTGGATCTGCCCCTGATTCACCTTCTTTCTCTATGGCATTCACCTATGACGTTGCCCGCAATGTGCATCTGGTATCTAATGAACGTACTCTTATTTGATAAGGATGAGCTTTGGACATTGTCATTGCCGTAGTGGCAGGATACCTCTGGGGCGGGATACCTTCCGCCTACATCCTTGGGCGCTACCGCCTGGGCATAGATATCCGCAAGTACGGCACGGGGAACGTAGGGGCATCCAACGTCATCACCCACGTCGGCAAGAAAAGCGGGTATGCACTGGGCCTGTTTGACGGTTTGGTCAAGGGAACAGCCCTCGTGTGGGCGATATCCTTGCTGGATGGTTCTGATTGGGCAATGATGGCGGGCGGGCTAGCCGCTGTAACCGGCCACAACTGGTCGCCTTACATTCGTTTCAGAGGTGGTAGAGGGGTTTCCACGGCGGCTGGCGTGTTCCTGGGGTTCCTCCTGCTGTGGGAGTTAGGGATGGTCATTCTCCTAGCAGGGATATGGGGTGGAGTGATTCGGAAGAACCTGGCGTTGTGGTTATTGTTCGCAATGTTCCTGGTACCGGTGATGGCTACCATGCTGAACCGAACCGACGAAGCGATTGTCACCACTATCGGCGTTTTGGTGCTTCTGGTTGCTAAGCGACTCGCGGCCAACTGGCAGCGACCGTTGGAAGGGGAGCCGCTAACCCGGGTGTTGTTCTATCGTTTGTTGTTTGATAGGGATATAGCAAGCCGGGAAGATTGGGTGTCTCGTCGACCGGAAGAACCACAAGAGGCAGTAGAGGCATAGTCATGCAGTGTACTTTCCATCCGGACACAGAGACGCTACTACGTTGCAGCAAGTGCGAGAAACCCATTTGCGTTCGTTGCAGCATACAGACTCCCGTTGGGGCTAGATGCCCGGAGTGCGCCAACGTCCAAAAGATACCCACCTACAACCTCCCGACGACCCAGCTCACCAAAGCTATCGTGGTTGCTATTGTCGTCGCATTGGCCCTGGGGGTGTTCTTTGGGCTCTTTCAATACCTTGTTCCCTTCCGTATCGTCTGGATCTACGGCCCCGCCACGTTTATTGGATCCGGGTGGGCGGTGGGTGAGACGATCAGCAGGGTGACCAATCGGAAACGCGTACCCGCCCTGCAAGGACTGGCGATAGGTGCGTATGCGCTGTCCTTCATCGTGTACATCTTCGTCTCCCCTGAGTTCCCGTTCATTGGCTTCTACACGCTGGTTGGGCTTGCGGTTGGCGGCGCACTGGCGTTGAACCCCTTCCGATAGGCCAGGGCAAACCCTGGACCCGGATGACCTGGCCCTTGAGAGCGCGTTCCGGCGCCTGGCAGGTTTCCTATTGAGCCGTTACTGTGGTAATCTTGAGCGTCCTATTCAACTTGTATGTGAAAATTTGCGTTCGAGGTGCTCCGGTGCGTTTTCAAGTGGTGTTCCTAGCTGATGTCCCCCCGAAATATATGGCAGGTGAGATTCGTACCGTATCTGGCGGTTTTGCACGTAACTACCTGATTCCCCAGGGTCTTGCCGCGCCGGCGACTTCCGAGCAGATGAAACGTATTGAGAAGATCAAGAAGATTGCGGAAGCGAAGCGATCAAAGGACGCTTCTGACTTGAAGGGTGTCTCTGACAAGTTGGAAGGCTTGAGCATTACGTTGAAGGGCCGCGCCGGAGAGGGTGGCCACCTGTACGGCTCCATCACCAACATGGCCATTGCCGAGGCACTTACTGAGGCGGTTGGTCAGGACATCGACCGACGCACCATCACCCTGACTGAGCCGATTCGAGACCTGGGAACCTTTGAGGTTCCGGTTCGATTGCACATGGACTTGATTCCCACAGTCACTGTGGTTGTCGAGGACGCAGCTGGACGATACTTCGCCGTTGCTCCTGGGGATGAAGACGCTGAAGATGATGAGGATAACGACGAGGCCATAGACGGCGAAGAAGCTGAGGCCGACGACGATGCGGATGATGAAGAGGAAGAAGACGAGGACGAGGAAAAGGCCTAACTCCCCTTCGTTGCTTAAAACGATATAGTAGATAAAACCCTCCACATCTGGAGGGTTTTTCTTTGCTCTTTTTAAGTGATTGTCAACATCAATACCCGTCAATATTCCTCTTACAAATCACCCGGGCGATTCCTATCATGTGAGGCGCACACTTATCGCGAGAGAGCGCTAGTATATTTGTGCTATTCAACGTAAAATGGGAACAAATGTACGCAGAACGAGTCCTCCCCCATGATATAGAAGCAGAAGAAGCGGTCATTGGCGCTCTGTTGATTGACGGAGAGGCCATCCATGAGATTGCTGCACTGCTGCACCCTGACGACTTCTATCGAGAGCGCAACCGTTGGTGCTATGAGGCAGCCCTTGCCCTGGCCCAGCGTCCGGAAGCCGTTGATATGGCAACCATGGGCCATGAGATGGCTCGTCTCAGTCGACTGGAAGAGGCTGGCGGGTATGAGTACCTAAGCCAGCTATCGTCATCTGTGCCCACATCCGTCAACGTGGAGTACTACGCACAGATCGTGCAACGTACGTCAGTGATGCGGCAGCTCATTAATGCGGCTTCTGGCATAGCCAACCTTGGCTTTGAGAACGGCGCTGACGTGGATGGGACCCTTTCCCGGGCAGAAGATCTGCTCTTCCATCTACGGTCAAGCGGCGGCTCCCGGGACTTCGTCCATATCCGAGAGGTGTTGGATACCTACCTGGAAGACGCTGCAGCGGCCACGCAGGGGGGAATGGATCAAAGCAATGCACCCATCCCATCCGGTTTCCCGGACCTTGACCAGCTACTCGGGCGGATGCAACGGTCTGACTTGATTATCCTTGCTGCACGACCTGGCTTGGGTAAGACCGCTTTAGCCTTGAGCATCGCCAGGAACGCGGCTCGAGAAGGAGCAACCTCGGCTATCTTCAGCCTTGAGATGAGCAGGGATCAGCTGGGAAACCGTCTGCTGGCAGCTGAGGCGGACGTTGACAGCTTCCGTCTGCGGCAGCATCTGTACTCAGAGACCCAGGAACGGCGCATTGTGGACGCTACCGGTGTGTTGTCAGACCTTCCCATCTATATCGATGACACGCCCATGCTCACGGTAATGAATCTTCGGAGCAAGGCACGACGACTCCACCTGGATCGAGGGGTAGACCTCATCATCGTGGATTACTTGCAGTTGATGCAGGGTGCCGATTCTAGGGCCAACGCCAACCGGGTTCAAGAAGTCAGCGAAATCTCACGTTCACTCAAGGCCCTAGCCAGGGATTTGAACGTGCCGGTAATTGCCCTTTCACAGCTTAGCCGGGCCATTGAAAGCCGGACATCGCATCGTCCGCAGCTATCAGACCTTCGTGAGAGTGGCAGCATTGAGCAGGACGCTGATGTGGTCATGTTCATCTATCGTGAGGATCAGAACTACACAGAAGATCAATGGAATGCTCAATTCCCCACGCAGCCCTATCCTAAGAACATGGCAGAGTTGATTATTTCCAAGCATCGCCACGGTGCCCAGGGTTCTATCCACCTTCATTTTGAGGATCGATTAGCCAAGTTTGAAGCACTACCTAACAACTCGGGAGTGACGTAGGTGGCATCAAGACCGGCATATGTTCAGGCTAGTGAGATTGTGCCAGTACCATCGGCCCTGTTCGGTCCCTTGTTGGAACGGATGGGCGATGTTCAGGAAATTCGCTGTGCACTGAGGGTCATTTTCTTGTTACACAGGAAACAGGGAACGTTGAAATACGTTTCTGCTGCTGAGTTAGCGACAGACCCTGTGCTCCAATACGGAGATGGTGTTGAGGCTCTGGGGAGCGTATTGAACGGGTTTGTGGAGTATGGCCTGCTGCTCAAGGTTGCTACTGATGGTGAGAACGGTGACTCCTACTGCTTGGACACGCCGGCGAATCGACGAGCATTGGATCGAGCAGGCAAAGGGGAGGTGAACATCCCCAAGAGGCCCGTGGCCAAGCCTCAAGAAGAGGCCGCCGCTCGCCCTGACATCTTTGTGCTGTATGAGGACAACATTGGGGCTATCTACCCCATGGCAGCAGAGCGTTTGAAGGACATGGAGACAGAATACCCGGAGGATTGGATAGCAGAGGCCTTCCGGGAAGCGGTACTACAAAACAGTCGTAATTTGAAGTACATCGAAGCAATACTGCGACGATGGAGGGATGATGGCCGAGGAGCCAGAGAGCCTGGGGGACGTACTGGCACGGTTTCAGCCAGTGAAGTCTTTCGCCGGGCCGGACGATAACTACCAAGAGGAAGAGCCTGTCAATCTCTGCCCCCTATGTAAGGGGACAAGGTGGGTACGGGTTGATGTTCCTTTTGGCCACCATCGATGGGGGGCTATAGAGCCGTGCGAGTGCTGGCAACAAGAAGGACAGGATGAACGTCGCACCAGGCTGCTTCGCTATAGCAACCTGGGCGTACTGGCTCGATTCACGTTTGAGACGCTGGACCCCGCTGGGTTAAGCGCAGAGGTTGAAGACCAACGACGGTTCAGGGAAGCCGCGAGCGCTGCAATGGCTTTCGCAGAGAACCCGGTCGGTTGGCTTGTGCTCGCTGGACCTAGCGGATGCGGCAAGACGCATCTGGCGGCAGCAATTGCACACTACGCCGTAGAGCTGGGGAATCCTGCCCTCTTTATGGTGGTTCCGGACCTGCTTGATCACCTTCGCGCTACGTACGCACCCAACAGCGACGCCGATTACGACCTCCTGTTCGATCAGGTCTCAAACACGCCGGTGCTTGTGCTGGACGGACTTGGGTCACAGGCCTCCACGCCCTGGGCACAGGAGAAGCTCTTTCAAGTACTGAACCATCGATACAACATGGAACTCCCAACGGTGGTGACACTGGCTGCTCCCCTGGAGACCCTGGAGGAGCGGTTCCAGACCCGGTTGGCGGGTGCTGGCATCAGTCAGGTGTACACGTTGGCAGCTACCAGGCAGGCTGGCGGAAGATTGTTAGGGTCACTGCCGACAGCGATGCAGGGTGTGACGTTCGATAGCTTCAACGCTGTCGGCAACGGCGCCGATTCAAGGCAGCGAGGCACGTTGGACGCAGCGCTACAGGCGGCTAAAAGCTTCGCAGGCAACCCTGAAGGTCAGTGGTTGGTGTTGGGCGGCCCTACGGGCGTAGGCAAGACCCACCTAGCAGCGGCCATTGGCAACGATAGACTTCGCCAGGGTGAATCTGCGTTCTTCGCCTTTGTGCCTGAACTCCTGGATCACCTTCGCAACACCTTCGCACCCACAAGTCAAACCACATACGACGAGCTTTTTGAGCGCGTGAAGAGCACGGACTTGCTCATATTGGACGACCTGGGGGCCCAGACCACTACCCCGTGGGCCGATGAGAAGCTGTACCAGTTGATGGTGCATCGACACAACGCCCGGCTCCCAACCGTCATTACCATGGACAGGGATACCCAACTCAGGCCTGCTATCGCCTCTCGCTTAAAGGACATGCGGTTCATCCTGGCGTTGGAGATTGAAGCGCCGGACTATCGCGACTCGGCACCGGCGCAAGCTCGCCCTCCACGACGTGGCAGGGGCGGGTAGATGGCGTTGGAAGAAGAAATCCAAGGGTTTGAGGAGCAACTCCTTCAACCGGAGACGCGTGCTTCTTCTGAGAGCCTTTCGTGGATGCTTGCAGATGACTTTGTGGGGATTGGGAGTACTGGGCAAACTTTCGACAAGCAAAATGTTGTAGACCGGCTACCTTCAGAAACGCCAAATCAATGGACGATAGACCAGTTTCAAATACGACAGTTGTGTTCAAATTTAGTTTTGGCTACGTACCTCGTTGTAAGACACTCTCAACCTGGAAGGGACGCCTTCGCTGCGCAGCTCAATATGGACGTTTAAAGATGAAAGATGGCAGATGACCTTTCACCAGGGAACCCGGATGATAGCGGAATAATAGGGTATTTCTCATTGCACCTCGTCAGGCTCAGGGCCTTCGTTGAACTGCACCGCCTCAATATGCGATTGGCCTAGAAGAAAAGCCTTTACAACACGGTGCATCCCGTCCATTACGTGTCCGTCAGCAGACAAGATTATGGGGTCAGCAAGGTCCACGCTCTGGATTCGGAACAAATGGTTAACGACCTCTCGGCAAGTCGGTTGATATTGATCATCAAACCAATAGACAGTATCGAACTCATATATGCTGTCTAGAGGAACTTCCTTAGCTGAGAACCCGGTGGATAATGCCCGTAACCTATCTACCGACCAGCTTTGCTGGATGCCGTCTATAGTCCTATTGTGAAATTCACCTTCCACACCCAACCTCCCCGATTCTCTTTAGTGGTACATAAGCAGAACTACCTTCACGGTCATGATGTTCCAAACTCGGCCTATTGTGCCGGGACTATGTGGCAGATGACGTTTCTGCTACAATGCCATCGGTTTAGGTCGTAGGTAGAAGACCTTGATTCTCACGTCAGGGTGCCAATGAAAATAGCACTGGTTTCCCCCTATGATTTCGCCTACCCCGGCGGTGTCACAGCCCACATAGATCAGCTGGCACAGGAGTTCAACCGCAAGGGGCATGAGGCGTGGATTATTGCGCCGTCTTCCAAACCGGGAAACACCTTTGAATTCGATCGATTCGTACGTCTTGGTGTCCCGGTGCCTGTCCCCGCAGGGGGCTCCGTGGCGCGACTCTCACTCTCACCGTGGTTGCTGAAAAGCGTCCGTGGTTTGTTGGAGCGTGAGCAGTTTGATGTCATCCACCTGCATGAACCACTAACCCCGCTCCTCCCCTGGCTTGTATTGCACTGCTCTAACTCGATAAATATTGGGACCTTCCACGCTTATAGTGAGCGGAGCAAGATATACCCGTTCGCAAGGAAGCCGCTACGCCACTGGTTCAATCGACTCCACGGTCGCATCGCGGTGTCGCCGATGGCACAGGGCTTCATCCAAAAGCACTTCCAAGGCGATTTCCAACTCATCCCCAACGGCATCAATCTGGACGGTTTCAGTTCAAAAGTGGAGCCCATCGCCAAATATAAGGATGGAAAGATCAACATCCTCTTTGTAGGCCGGATGGAGAAGCGAAAAGGGCTGAAATACCTACTGATGGCCTACAGTCGATTGAAGTGGCAGTTCCCCAATATCCGGCTGATCGTAGTCGGCCCCGGAACGCCGGATAAGGACAGCTATCGGGTGTTGGGTGAGCATAGCCTGCAAGACGTGGAGTTCGTGGGCAGCGTCTCGCAGGAGGACCTGGCACGCTACTACAAGACCGCAGATATCTTCTGCTCTCCGGCCACAGGCAAAGAGAGCTTTGGCATTGTGCTGCTGGAAGCCATGGCGTCTGGCACGCCCATCGTGGCGTCGCGATTGGATGGTTACGCAACAGTCATGGAAGACGGCATGCACGGACTGATGGTGCCACCCAAGGACGACCAGGCGTTGGCGGCATCGCTCCGACACATGATCCAGGACCCGCAGATGCGTGCCGCGATGGGTGCGTTCGGCGAGCGGCGCGCCTACGAGTTCCGGTGGGAGCATGTGGCGAAACAGGTGATGGACTACTACGAGACAGTGCGAGACGAAGTGAATCAATCCGCGCTGGCCCCATCGGCGGCATAAGCGTGGCGATTACACTAGACCGCACCAAAGTTCGTCAGGCTACCGCCCGATGGTTCGAGCAACCCATTGCCAGAACCCTCATGAAGCTCAAGATAAGCCCCAACGCTGTCACCCTCTTCGGCCTGGTACTCGCATCCGTCGCTGCCTATCTCATTGCCACCGACGAATTGCTCTGGGGTGGAGTGGTGCTGGGAATCTCAGGGGCGCTGGACTCCATTGATGGCGATCTCGCTAGAATGGGTGGGACGTCGTCGCCGGCGGGAGCGCTCATGGATTCGGTTGTAGACCGGGTCAGTGAGGCCGTAGTGCTTCTTGGCGTGCTTATTCTCGCCCTGGACACCGACGACACAACGCTGGCCACCCTGGTGTACATCGCCTTTGCTGGATCCGTGTTGGTGAGCTATGTGGTTTCGCGGGCGCAGACCCTGGGCTCCCCCCGAGCGGTCGGCATCATGACCCGCCCTGAGCGCGTTATTGTGCTAACGGTCGGGCTGGTTGCCGGTTTCCTGACCATCGCTATTTGGATCATCGCCATCCTCGCCCCGCTGACAGTGCTCCATCGCTTCCTCTACGCCTGGAACGAGCTTCGCAAAGGGCCAAAGGCCTAACGTGGCTACAGAGACCGCACGCTGCCTGGTCACGGGTGGTGCAGGGTTCATTGGGAGCCATCTTGTGGATACCCTGGTTCAAGCTGGGTTCCCTACCACAGTGCTCGACGACCTTTCATCCGGCACCCCTTCCTACGTCAATGAACTCGCGACCCTCGTCGAGGGTGATGTGCGTGACGCTGGCCTGGTGGATGACCTTGTGAAGAACGCCGAGTATGTGTTCCACCTTGCCGCGTACACATCCGCTCCGGGCAGCATGGAGCAACCGCAGATGTGCTTCGAGGTCAATACCCTGGGAACCCTCAACGTTCTTCAGAGTGCGCGCAGGCACAAGGTGCAAAAAAATCATTTTCCCAAGCTCCTCGGCCGTATATGGCGGCGGTACCTGGGTTGCAAGGCGTGCGACGGACACCAGTAGGTAGTAGGCGACAAGCTCCCACTGTTCGGTTTTTATTGCGTTTGATAGACCGCTCACGACTTCTCCTTCCTGATCTCCTTGGGGCTGTCCGCCAAGGCTATTGGCTATGTTTGACGCGAAATACCAAGATGGTCATACCGGCCGCCGCCGAGAGTCACAGCAATGCTGCGACCAGATCCAACCCGCTTCGCCCATCGCCCAGTTCAAATCGAGCGACTAACAATGGCACCAAACCGCCACGCCTACCTTCCTGCGCTGGAATCTGCTCCAAGCCTGGCCAGCCTGTGCGTCTCTGCCTCGCCCCGCCATTTGTGCCAGATACCTGAAGAAGTACAGGATGTTGAACCCGGCAGATATGACGGTCAATGCCCGCTGAATGAGCAAAGCCTCCCCCTGAAAATCCAATACCTTGCTCCCTGGACGCAAACACGTCCGGTTGATTGGGATAGATAGAAAAATAGAATATATGTACGGTATAGTCAAGCAGAATATGACATCGGTACGGTGTATACGTAAAGGGAAAAGGGTGTGGGGCGAGGGGTGTTTAGCGGCTGCGCTTCAGCGCGTGAAGGAGGCCGTTCAGGGCTGCAAGGGATGCGGGGTGGACCATCGTGCCCTCTTCCAACAGGCGAACAAGATCGCCCTTGAGGAACTCGACGATTGCCTGGTCAAGGTCGTCCGCGGCCAGCTCACGGACACGGCCTATGTGCGGATAGCGCGAGGCCTTGGAGAGGTCCATCTTGTCGGCCAGGAACACAGCTTTTGCGATGGGTCCCATTGTTGCCAGGGCGGTGGTGTGCCAGTAAACGGCCTCCAGGATTTCCTCATCGGTGACGGCCAGGGTGTTGCGGAGTCGACTGGCGCCCACAGGGCCGTGGAGTAGCATGGGTTTTTCGACGTCAACGTTGGTGATGGGTATGCCCGTGGCCTGCGCTTCGGCAAGCAGCACAAGATCCGGGTCTGCGCGGGCGATGTCATGGGCCGCAGCGGCGAAATCGACGCGTACGATGTCCAGCTTGTGGCCTTCGGCAAGCTCCACCGCCAGGACACGAACCCGCTGGATGTGCTCAACCAGACCCTTCGGCAGGGCATCTAGTGTTGCTTGAAGGTTGGCGGGCAGCTCGTACGTAGTCGTCAACGTTATCCCTCTAGCTCAAGGGCGCGACCGCCCACGACGTGCAGGTGAAGGTGATCAACGGTCTGGCCGGAGTGGGGTCCTTGGTTCACTGCCATCCGATAGCCGCTTTCAAAGATGCCCTCGCGTTTGGCCATCTCCCTGGCTACAGCCATCAAGTGACCCAGCGTGACATCCATGTCCGGCGATGCATCTGTTGCGTGGATGTAGTGTTGGAGGGGGATGACCAGCAGGTGCACCGGCGCTATGGGGGCTATGTCCCGGATCACAAAGCAGTGGTCGTCGCGATGCAGTATCTCGCCAGGAATCTCCCCAGCGAGAACGCGGCAGAAAATACACTCTTTTTGTGTCTGGGCCATAAGGCGCTCCTGTGGTTGATAGAAGTATTGTAGCAGTTGGTTCAGCAGTCGTGAATTATTACAACATTACTGTTGTACGGTGACGCCTTCAATGCGTGGTAACGAAAGCATCAAGGCTTCCAGTGCCAGCCTGGGGTTAATGTTCATGTCCAGGAGTTCCTGGGTGCGAAGGATTTCACGGATTGCAGCCAGCAAGGCACCTTTTGTGAGGTCGCTTGTAGGAGAAGCCTGCTCAGCGTCTTCCTCAACGCTGGCTTTCTCCACCAACAGGTCACGCCACCATTCGGCCCAGAGGTCCAGGGTCTCACGCATGGCAGTACGTTGTTGGGGCAATAGGCCAGCAAGCTCTGCGGCATAGGCAAACCGCTCTTCCAACCGGGCCGCAACCGTATCGGTCAGTCGCTCCAACCTGCGGTCTCGCGTCTCCATGATGGAGGAGTCCTGCCACGCCTCCGTCGCCCAGCCGATACACCCGTTGCTCAGCTTGGCCAGCTCCTGCGCTTCCTTCTCGGACACTTCCCACTTGGTCGTCAGCGCTTCAGCCACCTGCTCAGTGGACAGGGGATGGAGATCAATGCGCTGACACCGTGAATGGATGGTGGGCAGGATGAGGTCAGGACTGGCGGTCAGCAAGAGCAACAGCAGATGGGGTGGTGGTTCCTCCAGGAGCTTCAGCAGGGCATTGGCGGCCTCCTCCGACAGGTGTTCCGCGCCCTCGATGATGATGACGCGCGACCTACCTTCAAAGGGGTTCAGATGCGCCTGATGGGCAGCCTCCCGTATGGCATCGATGCCGATAGCCTTGCGCCCTTCTTCCTCGGCCACACCCAGTAGCTGCAGGTCGGCATGACGTGAGCCATAGACGTGAAGGCATTGGGGGCATTCGCCACAAGGGGGAGACGTGCGTTCGCAGTTCACCGCAGCAGCCAGGTCCATGGCCAGAGTCGTCTTGCCTACGTGGGGCGGACCTGTGATCAGATAGGCGTGGGCGAGCCTGTCCGACTCGATTGAGCGGTCAAGCAGCCGTACTGCACCTGTGTGTCCAACAACGCGCCACATATCAGTTACCAGACATCGGCGCGCATGAGGTCTTCGGCAGTCTCACGTCGACGGATGACGCGGGAGGCCCCATCCTTCACCAATACAATGGGCGGCCTAGGGTTCTCGTTGTAGTTGCTGGCCATGGAGGGGCTGTAGGCGCCAGCGGCTGGCATCGCAATGATGTCGCCCACGCTCAATGGCGGCAGTAAAGCTTCTTCCACCAGGATGTCACCGGACTCGCAGAACTTGCCTGCCACGGTGTAGGTGGCGGAGGATTCTTCGTTCATACGTGTAGCTACAACGGCTTCGTACTTGGCCTCGTAGAGGGCAGGCCGGATGTTGTCGCCCATGCCGCCGTCCACAGCCGCGTAGGTGCGGACGCCGGGAATCTCCTTGATGCTCCCAACGGTGTAGAAAGCTACGCCGGCAGGCCCCACTACGGAGCGACCCGGCTCAACGGACATCCTGGGCATGGGCAGGTTGCGTTGCTCGCAGCCCTGGCGCAGTGCACCGATGATGGCTGCAGCGTATTCAGCAGGCTTGGGCGGGCGATCATCTCGCAGGTAGGCGATGGCAAACCCACCGCCGGGGCTGAACTCTTGGAGCTCAAAGCCCTCTTCTCGATATTGCGCTGCGAAATCGAGCACGACTTCTATCGCCTCGATGTACGGTTCGAACTCGAAGATGGGCGAGCCGAGATGGAAATGTAGCCCCTTCAAGTCTAACGCCTTGCAATCCAGTGCACGACGAACGGCTTCCGCTGCCTGACCGTTGCTGATGTTCAGACCGAACTTGCTGTCCACAAGCCCCGTCGTCGTCTTGGCGTGAGTGTGCGGATCGATGCCCGGCGTGACGCGTAGCAAGATGGCCTGCTTCATCCCTCGCTCTGTGGCCAGCTTGTTCAGCAGGTCCAACTCCGTGAGGTTGTCCACCATGATGTGGCCGATGCCGTAGTCCAGCGCGTCCGAAAGCTCCTGCGCCGACTTGTTATTGCCGTGGAAGGCGATGCCCTCCGGTGGTACGCCAGCGACACGGGCTACGGCTAGCTCGCCGCCCGACACCACGTCCAGGCCCAGCCCCTCTTCGGCCATGATTTTGGCCAGCGCGGGGCCGATGTAGGCCTTGGATGCGTAGTGCACTTCCGTTTCCGGGTGCAGCGACGTGAACGCTTCCAGGAACTCTCGACACTTTGCGCGAAGGGTGTCCTCACACAGGACGTACAGCGGCGTGCCGTACTCTGCCACCAGGCCCGCGACGTTGCAGCCGCCGATCTCTAGGTGACCTTGCGGCGTCACTTTCGTTGTATCTGGGAATACGTGGGCCAGGGGTGCGAAGTCCATTCAAGTGTCCTTTAGTTCAAGTGATGTATCTATTCTACCCTTGCCCGACCACGTCGCGTATTGCTTTGCCTCTATCGTAGGCGGGGACTTCGTAGTCGTGGGTCTTCGCGCTCTTCAAGTGTGCTGGCCGGTAGTGCCATAGGTAACTCAAAATAAAACGCCACCAACCCATGTCGTTCTGCTGCACTACGTGGAACAACTCGTGGCCTATGAGGACAGTCCTGCCGGGCGTGCCCTCCGATTTGACGTTCTTCGTCAGGTGCACCGTCTCGTTGATGGTGACGGCGTGTTGCCCTGTCAGCCCGAACAGCCACCCGAAGAACGACCCTTCCAACACACGGGTGTCATCAAGAACGGCATCGCTGTACCGCTGGCGCAACACCGCCTTGACCTCGTCGGACACGACTATATGTTTTGCCATAAGTGCCCTCCAACATGCTGGAGGCACATCCCCCCGGAACCCCTTGCCAGAGGGGAACCCCTCTGGACTCCCCAATGTTGGCAAGTGACCAGACGCCGGATACATATACCTCTTTAGTCCCCTCGCCGGAGCGACACACGGGCTTTAGTCTCCTCGCCGCAGCGATACATGGATCCAGGGCTTTGCCTTGCTTAGAACATTTCCCGGATTTCAGTCATCTCGTCGTCGGACAGATGCCAACCTGCCGCCTGGGCATTCGCCGTGACTTGCTCGGGCTTCGTTGCACCTGCGATGACCGATGGCACCACCGGGCTACCCAGCAGCCACGCGAAGGCCAACTCGGCTACGGAATGGCCACGCTCTCCGGCGAAGCTCTGCAGCTTGCCTAGGAGCGACCAGTTGTCGTCGTTGAAGTACTTGTTGCCCATGTTGGGAGTGCCCGCCAACCGTGTCCCTTCAGGGGGCTCCTCGCCTTGCTTGTACTTGCCCGTCAGGAAGCCACTGGCCAGGGGGAAGAACGGGATCAAGCTCATGCCGTATCGCTCTGCAGCGGGCACCAGCTCCTTCTCCACGTCTCGCACAACAAGGCTGTACTCCGGTTGCACGCAGCAGTAGTTGTAGAGGTTCTGCGACTTTGCCGTCCAGAAGGCCTCAACCATCTGCCACGCGGTGTAGTTGGAGCAGCCTATGTAACGTACCTTGCCCGAGTGAACCAGGTCATCGAGGGCGCGCATCGTTTCTTCGATGGGCGTATCAGCGTCCCAGCGATGCATGTAATAAAGGTCGATGTAATCGGTGTCCAACCGCTTCAGGCTCTTCTCGACTTCCTCCATGATGTGGTGGCGAGTTGCGCCCTTCTGGTTGGGTCCGGGAGGTGGGCCGCCCATGGCGCCAGCGCCCACCTTGGTGGCGATGATCATCTCGTGGCGGTGTTCTTTGCCCAGCACCTTGCCAATGAACTCTTCGGACTTGCCTGAACCGTAGGTGTTAGCGCAGTCCAGGAAGTTGATGCCCTCTTCCATTGTCTGGTGAAGCACTTTTTCTGTGGCCTCGAAGTTGATCCTGCCACCGAAGTTGTTGGTGCCCAGTCCAATAGTCGATATCTCCAGGCCGGTCTGGCCCAGACGACGGTATTCCATGAAACCCTCCGGGTGTATTTATTCAGTTAGTATGCCAATCTAAGAGAGCCCTGAAAATTCGCGGCTCTCTCAGATTGGCAGAGTTATCTAGGTGTTATGGGTTAAATCCACTCACCAAAGCCCATCGCGCAACCGTTGCCGGCCTCTGTGCGATAGCAGGGCACATAGTCCACCAGGTTCATCGTGGAACCTACGACGGACATGGCACCTGCCAGTGCAATCCAGTTCTTGATCTCGGACGTGCCTGCGCGGAACCGCTCATCGGGGTATTCCAGCAGCTTCGTGGTGTCGCCGCTCTTGAGCCCCTCAATGATCTGTTGGTCCATCTCTTCTTCGATGACCGTGTGGCTCAGTCCGCCGGACGCCATGATGGCAACACGTTTGTTGGTGTCCCAGCTCTGGATCGCTCGACCGATTTCCTGGCCGAACTTGTAGCAGCGGGCCGCTGTTGGTGCGTTGGGTGGGTAGTAGGTGTTCACCATAACCGGGACGCTGGGAGTGGCCTTGTTGTCCATCAGCCGACGATAGAAGAAGTAGAACGCGTGGCCGATGTGACCCTCGCTGCGGGAGATTGGAAGCTTGTTGGAACGTGCTACGTCAAACTCGGCCTTGACCATGCTCTCGATGAGGTGCAGGCCAAGCGCGGCGTCCGTCGGCTGCATGGTACTGCCGCTGGGACGGTTGCCGATTTTCGCATCCGTGAAGGAATACGGTCCAGGGCCAGCGCCTCTTGGCATGTCCTCAACGGTTTCACCGTGGTAGATTGCAAAGCCAGGCATGTGATCGTCCTGGAACAGCTCATGCTGGTCGTCGCCCAGAATGACGCAAATGTCAGGGTTGACCTTGTTGTAGGTATCTGAGATGTGGGTGATGGCCGTCTGACATGCATCGAAACGCTTGGAGAACGTATCTTCTCCCAGCTCCTTCGAAATGTTTTCTGAAGCGCGAAGCTCCGCCAGTTCACCGTAGTCGTAGGTCTTCCCGTTGTACCAGTGCTCGTTCTGGGTCCGGGATCGGTCGCCATACTCGCGCCATCGCTCAGGAACCATTTCCAACTGCGGCGCGTGGGATGAAGCCATTCCTAATACTATCTCTGCCATGATGGGTCTCCTCCTCACTGGGTTTTCTTTCCGGGCGATTATATACCCTCACACGCCCTCCGTCAGGTATAGTGTTTCCGCAGACACAATAACTAGCTGAAACAGGAGAAGGACTATGCGAGCCGCCGTAGTGACAGAGCCGGGAGGCCCGGAGGTATTCAAGGTTGTGGAGCGCCCGGACCCCATACCCGGTCCCGACGAGGTATTGGTGGATGTGAAGGCGTCCGCGTTGAACAGGGCGGACCTGGCCCAAAGAAGGGGCAATTACCCCGTTCCCGCTGGCGTATCTCAGGACATCCCCGGACTTGAGATGGCTGGTATTGTCATAGGCGTAGGTGAGCGGGTGACCTCCGTGAAGGAAGGTCAGCGTGTGTTCGGGCTCATCGGCGGTGGCGGCTACGCGACGCGCGTGGTGACCCACGAACGCATGGCGATGCCCATTCCCGATGGTATAAGCTTTCAGGAGGCGGCGTCCGTCCCGGAGGTGTTCTTCACCGCCTACGATGCCATCTTTACTCACTGCGAACTTGTGATGGGCGAGAGTGTGCTCATCCATGCGGCGGGCAGCGGCATCGGCATCGCGGCCATCCAGTTGGCAAAGAGCGCTGGCGCATTCACTTACGCAACGGCAAGCTCTGCCGAAAAGCTGTCCCGGGCGGCTGCCATCGGTCTGGATGTGGGTATCAACTACAAGACCGACGACTTTGCCGATGTCATCAAGGATCACACGGGCGGCAAGGGTGTCGACGTTGTTCTCGATGTCATTGGTGCGCCGTACTGGGAGCGCAACCTGAACTCGCTGGCTGTGAAAGGCCGCCTGGTCATCGTTGGCTCTATGGGTGGCAGCAAGCTCGAAACGGACCTGCGATTGCTCGGCCCCAAGCGACTTCGCGTCCACGGCACAGCGCTACGCAGCAGGCCCATAGAGGAAAAGGTTGTGCTGACCCAGCAGATCGCCAAACGCGTGGTGCCGCTGCTCGAGAGTGGTGCAATCAAACCCGTGATTGATAGGGTGTTCCCGCTTGAGGAGACAGGCGCTGCCCATGCCTATATGGAGGACAATGCCAACTTCGGCAAGATCGTTCTGTCCATGGAGTAGGCAGGGCCTAGCCCTGCACCCATAAGTCGCTGCGGCGAGGAGACTGAAGCCGCCTGGCTCTCAAGCCAGTCTCAAACATATGTAAATCGCTCATCAGGAACCCCACTACTAACATGGGTAGTGGAGTTCCTACTCTTTTCCCTACGCCCTACTACCTGATACTTACCGCCTTGGGTGACTACAGCCAAGTTGGTGTCTGCTATTCTCATATCGAGACGAGGGCCAGAGGAAAACAAGCAGACCGCCCCCATCTCAAAGAGACTAAATCCAATCGGGAAGGAGACAGGATTATTAGCAGAATCTTCGTCCAGAATCACAGATGGCACTATCCTAGTCTGCGCCTCGTTGGAAATGGTACCCCCAAGCATCCAACGAGGAAGCAAATAAGCCAAGAGCTTCGTAAACAATAAAAAGAGCTGAATGTCCTGTTCACGAGTTAACAGACTGGCTCATTCGGGAGTATCCCGACACAGCGGAGCCAACGGCGAGGATAATAAAAGTAGGGCTCTACTACAGAGCCCTACTTTCTTTTGTGCGTGTCTGGCTTTGGTTATTTAACCATGCGGCGGACAGCGTCAGCTACGCGGTCTACCTCCTCCTCTGTGTTGAAGAAAGCCAGCGACATGCGGACGTTGGCGGGGTCTGACACCGCGCGTATAGAGATTTCTTCTTGTGCTTCAAGCGCGTCCACCAACTCCTTGGGCTCCCAGCCTGCCACGGAGAACGTTACCAGGCCTGTGCAGCCGGGCCCCTCCAGCGGAGATGTAATGGATGCGCCAGGGATGGCCGCAAGAGCCGCTTTGGCGCGTGACGCCAGCTTCAGACTGCGCTCCTCGGCCTCGCCGACCTCTAGCTGCTCCTTGAACTTAATCGCTGCACGATAGCCCGACCATAGGGCGTCGTTGGTGGTGGTTAGCTCAAACTTCTGGATGTCCTGAGGTTTGGCCACAAAATCTTCGTAACCATGGCCAGAATCAACGGCGTGACCGGACACCTTCATCGGCAGCACCTTGGGTATAAGCTCTTCGCGGATGTACAGCGATCCTACGCCGTCCGGCCCCATCATCCACTTGTGGCCCGGCATGGCGTAGAAGTCCACACCGAGTTCTCGCAAGTCCAGGTCTATGTGGCCGACGCCTTGTGCACCGTCGATCAACGTGAGGACGCCTTTGAAGCGCGCCAGTTCCTGTAGCTGCTCAATAGGCATGCGCAGCCCCGACTTGAACTGTATGTGGCTCATGAAAATCAGCTTGGTGCGAGGGGTTATGGCGGCTTCCACCTTGGCAACGATGCTCTCTTGATCCTCGGCTGGTTCCAGTGGCAGCACCTTGGTGACCGTGCCGTGCCGTCGCTCCAGATAGTAGCAGGGCACCAGCACGGAGTTGTGTTCAAGGCTAAAAGTGATGACCTCGTCGCCGGGCTTCCAGTCCAGGCCGTTCATGACGATGTTTTGACCCTCTGTGGTGTTCTGCGTCAGGGTCAGTTCCAGAGGCGAGACGTGAAGGAAGGTGGCCAAAGCCTCGCGGAGATCCTGTCGAGTCGCCCTGCCGCTCTCCAAGACCTGTGGACTGGCCGGACCCAAGGTGCTCTCGATTTCCAGGCGTTTGATAATGGCGTCCATCACGGGCGTAGGAGAGGGGCCGGACCAACCGGTGTTCATGTACACCACGTTTTGTGTGACGGGTATCTGGCTCCGGAGCTTCTCGATATCCATACGGTTCCTCCCCATGTGTCTGGGACTGACCTGAGGGCCAGGCGGCTTTAGTCCCCGCCGGAGGCAATACGCCTAATTAACTTTGATGTACTTGAAGCCCTCCGCGTGCCCCATAGCGTGGGCCGCACCGGTCTGAGCAGCATTTTCCTTTAGGCGAGTCTTCATCTTTTCCAGCTTCTCTTTGTCACTGCCCACCTGGGTCTTATGTTCCATCAGCGCGGCAATCTTCGTATCAATCGTATCGGTGATGTCTACCCAGACACTCGCACCGTCTCCTCCGGCACCCATGTAGATCTCAAGGGCGTTATGAGGCATTAAGC
Source organism: Dehalococcoidia bacterium (assembly GCA_029936935.1). Taxonomy (GTDB): domain Bacteria; phylum Chloroflexota; class Dehalococcoidia; order Lucifugimonadales; family UBA1127; genus UBA1127. The sequence continues at coordinate 36,902 of JAPYRQ010000013.1, forward strand.
CCTCTTCAATCAAATCCGGGTAGACGTGGTAGTCACGGGCTGATGGGAAGATTGCGTCAAGGGCGGCATCCCCTGCTGCTCTATGGTCCGGGTGATTGATGAACCATTCCCCGTAGCGACGAGTGGGGTCCTGGCAGAAGATGACGTCCGGTTTGTGCTTGCGTATCTGTCGCACGAGGTCTTTGCGCAGCTCAAGGGTGTTCTGCAGGACACCGTCCTCGTAGCGAAGGAACTCAACGTTCTTTGCGCCCACCACATTGGCGGCGTTCTGTTGCTCTACTTCGCGAGTGGCGGCCAGCTCCATAGGCTTAAACTCCGGGTCAGACGTGCCTTTGTCGCCGCTGGTGCAGAGAACGTAGGTCACCTCCGTGCCTGCCTTGGCCCACTTGGCCAGCGTGCCGGCGGCCATGTATTCGCCGTCGTCAGGGTGAGCGATGATGATCATGGCTCGCTCGGGTGCGCCGTTTGATGGTTGCTCCATGATGTCCTTTCTGTGACGCGAACGCCCATGACAGTCGTAGGACGCTATGAATGAATCGGATAGTACAGGATAGCAGGCCTTAGGGGCCACGGGAAAGAAGCGGGCTCAGAAAGGGTTCGACTAGGTGAAACCCCAGGTGCGGAACTTCCAATCAAAGGTCTGGGTGACTTTATTGATGGAGCCATCACCATCAGTGTAATCGTTTTCCAACGTCCTACCCCCAAAAATATCCGCGCCGGGAGCAGGGGGCAATTCAATGGTAAAGAGGTCACCGGGGTTGATGCGGAAATTGCGAATATCAAAGCTGAACCACCCGGATTCACCTTCGTCAAATCGGGTGTCTTGCGTTGAGCAGAGTATAAGCTGACCGTCTGGCCCGCCTCTCTTAAGGCTGAGAGTCAGGGATCTGCTGCCAGCCCTATTGTTGGTCAAGAATACGTCTATGATTGAGATACTACCGAAACGCGGCTTGAACCCCTGGGACAGTTGTGCGATCGCCCCGATTGTGAGCCCCGCCTCCGAGGTATGATCGGGGTCGATAGCCAAATCGATTGTTTGAATGCCTTCGATGAAAGGTCGCTCGGCGGGTGGCAACTCCGTCAGATCGAGCTTATCGAACATCTGGATTCTATGGTTACCGGAGTCCGCTACATAGATAGTGCCACTGGAGTTCACTGCAATGCCCTGAGGGTTGTTGAACTGACTCTCTCCAGTACCCGTGCTTCCCCAGACAGCTAGCGATTCTCCGGTTGGAGACAGCCAGTGAATCCGATCATTGTCAGAGTCCGCCACGTAGATATCACCGCTGAGCGTCGCTGCCATGGCGCCCACATTGCTGAAGGCACCAGGGCCGTTACAACCGATCAACTCCGTTTGATACGCCCCCGCAGCGGTCACCCGCTGAATGCGCTCATCATCAGTATCTGAGACCCACAACGTCGACTGGGGTGCGGCAGCCAGGGCTACAGGCTTTCCCAGTTGGACCTCGTCGGTTGAGACATTCCCCCATGCCCTGATGAATGTCCCGTTTGGCTGGAAGGACTGGACACGACCTATTTCATCGGACACATAGACGGTATTAGTCTGTTGATCCACAGTGATGGCCGTTGTGTTAGTGAACGCGCCGTTGATGAATGACTCCCCCCCAGTGGGTGATGTATTCACCAGTAGGGTTGAACTTTTGAACCAAGGAATTGTTGAAGTCCAATACATAAATGTTGCCTTGACCATCAATGGCCAGGTCACGGGGAGAATCAAATCGTCCGATAGTGCTGCCAAGGGTGCCCCATTTCACACTGAGCTTGGCGGGCAGTTGGCTAATAGGGACAGGGGTAGGCTTTGAACACGGGCGTTGGCGTGGGTACGCTTGTAGGAGTAGACGGTGGAGGGGTGGATGTGGGCGTAGGGAACGCACCTGAAGGGTTTGTAGGAACAGTGAGCCCCTCCGGTGTTGCCGTTGGTAGAGGTACAGACGTCGCCGTGGGCGCAAAGGTGGGTAGGAGAGACGGCGGTACCCTGGTGGGTGTAGGCAGCGGCAGCGTGGCTTCAGGCGTAGGTGTGGATAGTGGAATCGTAGGGAACACGATGGGTGCAGGAGTTGATACGTCCGGAGACGGACCAAGGGCGCCGCACGCGAATCCGATACATGGGACCAAAATGGTTGGAACCAGGAGTCTCTTCGGCATGCAGTCCTCGTGGGCAGGTCTTCAATACTAGGGTACGTGGTGGTGGCGCATACGGGATTCGAACCCGTGATCTCCGCCTTGAGAGGGCGATGTCCTTGGCCGCTAGACGAATGCGCCACTGCCTAAAGGGGTGTCTCAAGGCTATCTAGCCTCGCTATTATAGCTGACAGTGTCTGAAGGGGGAAGGTGCGTTTCCCCCAACGATTGAGGTTTATGGTCTTATAGCTTGAGAGATAGCTGCAGTTCCCGTACAATCGAATGCGTTGTCCCTTTAATGCCGAAGTGGCGGAATGGCAGACGCGGCGGACTCAAAATCCGCTTCCTTAAACGGAGTGTAGGTTCGACTCCTATCTTCGGCACCATATCTGA
>JAPYRQ010000014.1 GCA_029936935.1 Dehalococcoidia bacterium
CATTGCAGGTGGGAGCACACACCGATCCCCGGTGAGAAGATGGCCCGAGAGCCACCGTTGCCCGCATCGGACACGCGTAGCTCCAATGTGCCGTTGCTGTTGGATGTAAAGGCGACTTGTCGACCCGTCGGCGACCACACGGCGTTGTCCTGCTCAGCCTCTTCCGGCGCCAGGGCAGCAGGCTCGCCTCCGTCGATCGGCGCTGTCCAGATATTGGTGTGGCCGCTGCGCTGTGAGCGAAACACTACCGATTTTCCGTCAGCCGAGACGTGTGGTGTTCCAAAGGTCTTGCCGTAGGTGTAGTCAAAGAAGTCCGTGTCACTGGCAACGATTCGTGCGTCCTTGCCGTCACGGGTCATGATCATCACATCGTGGTCTTCCCATGAATCATCGAGTCGGACGTAGACGATGTTTTTGCTATCAGGAGTGAACACCGGATTCACGGCATACAGGGGTCCTTCCGTCAGCCGACTCGCCTCGCCGCTAGGTACGTCCACTCGATATATCTCGTACGCGCCATGCCTGTTGCAGGCCACCACCACGGATTTGCCGTCCGGTGCCCACGCCATGGAGTGGATCAACCCGCCAAGGTGCGTAAGCTGTATCTCCTCGGAGCCGTCCGTCGGCCACAACCACACTTCATCCGTGCCACTTTTCTTGGAGATGTAGGAGAGGTACTTGTCGGTCGAAGCCCACAGCGGTGCGCGTGATGCCAGGAAGTTCACGTCGCCCATGCTGACAGTAAGACGCGTGGGGAAGCCGCCCTTCGCAGGCATGCTCCATAGGTTCGTAGTCCCACCGAGAGAAGACACGAACGCAATGCGAGAGCCGTCTGGCGACCACTGAGGGATTTCAACACCCACAAGTGGCTTGATTGATAGAATCTGATCTAGTGTCGGCGTGGTTTTCTCCATATTGCAACTCCCCTAATAATTCAGCCTTCATCCAAAGGAATGGCACAGGCTAGCATTGCCCAGAAGGCGGGTCAAACAAAAAATTCAGCGATCCCGGCTTGTTGTGGAGATGTTTGAATCGCTATGCTAGTGAGCGCGCAACAATTTCAGAATGGGAGTGGATCAATGCCAATCAATCGTGAAGACGCCCTGCAGATACTGGAGGACTTTGGCAAACGCCCGGCAACAGCCTTCCATGAAGGACTAGTGTCGGAGTACGTCCTTGAGTCGTTGGGCAAACTCGGCATAGATACCAGAAAAGACCCCTACGGCAACATCATCGCCCGTATTCCAGGCATGGCATCGGGAGTGCCGCCAATCGCCTTCGTCGCCCACATGGATCACCCAGGCTTTGAAGTGATTGAACTGCGTGGTGACACCCTTATCGCAGAGGCGCGGGGTGGAGTGCCACCCTCATCGTTGACCGGTTCCGTGCCTGTTGAGGTGGTGTCAGCGTCCGGTCATCGATGGAAGGCAACCCTCGCAGGGGCTGATGGTGACCCCAAAGAACGGCGAGTGCTCGTAAGCCTCAAGGAAGCGGCAGATGTCCCTCTCCCTGCATTCGTCATCTTTGACCTGCCCGACTTCAAACGCGATGGTGACCTGCTACGAATGCGCGCTGCCGACGACCTTGCCGGTTGCGCGGCCATCCTTGCGGCGCTGCATGACCTTGTCGACAACCCTACTCTGGGCGATGTGTATGGTGTGTTCACCCGTGCTGAGGAAGTTGGGTTGATAGGTGCCCGCATCATGGCTCAGGAACACAGCCTTTCTCTGGATTGCCTGGTGGTGTCGCTGGAGTCGAGTCGTGAGCTGCCAGGGGCGATGCAAGGTTTGGGGCCGGTAATACGTGTGGGCGATGTCACGTTCACTTTCAGCGCGGAGGCTGAGCAGGTGTTGCACGTCGCCCGGCAATCACTCGTCGAAGAGAATCTCGATTACAAAGTGCAGAGGCAGTTGATGAGCGGTGGGACGTGCGAGGCTAGTGGGTTCGCCGCCTGGGGATACGCTACAACGGGGATCGCATTCCCTCTTGGTAACTACCACAACGCCACACCTGAAGGCGACGTGGATGCGGAATACATCCATGCTGATGATTTTTGGGGTGGAGTCCAATTGGTCACAAGGGCAGCCCGAAGCGTAGCGATACGCCGGTCATCTCCCTCATGGAAGCGGCTACTGGCAGTGCCGGCTGACCTGCAACAAAGGCTATCGGACAGCGTTTGAACCCCTCGCTCTAGCCTACGCTGACGGAGAGACAAGTGACCGTTCGGAGAACGCCGCCGATGGTGTGCACCTTGTCCGTCACAAGCTCGCCCACGGAGTTCAAGTCTGCGGCGCTTACAACGGCAATGATGTCATATGGACCCGTCACTGCGTCTACGGCTTCCATGCCGGATACCCCGGACAGAGAACTCATGACATCGCGCGTCTTACCTACCGCCGTCTCTATTAATACATACGCTTTTGTAGCCATAGTCCACCTCTTTTCAGATTCTCAACGCCTTAGAGCGCTATCCCTATGAGCGCAGATAGGCCATACCGGATGATGGAGACCAATTCTATTGTCGAGGATTTGCCCTGTCAACCAAAACGGATAGCGGACCTTTATACTTACAGCCTGTTACCCGATGGGCTGTACTCCACCGTGAGTTCGCTGGCGCGATTTCTGCGCGCGTCCTCGTCTTCTATCTCCTCAAACCAAACAAACGTCGGTCCCTCACGGTGCATCCAGTCGTACAGGTCAGCACGATGAGCAGCGATTTGCGCCTTGAGGTTTTTGGTTTGGCCTACAAAGATCATCTTATTGACTACGTTCATGACGCCATAGACTCCGGGCTTCTCTTCAAACTCACCCTTGAAATCGTATGTCGTCTCAGGTGTGCTGAATGGCATAGGTAGCTCCTTTTTTGATAGTCGGCCCATGATATCAGGTGAATGCAATGTTATTTTAATTGACACTCTTTTCTATTCCCACGTAGAATGAGGAGAGATTCACCCCTTAAAATTGTTTACATTTGGAGGCTCGACTGTGGCGGAACAGGGTAATAGCTTGAATCTAGGCCAAGCCATTGATAACTTCGTTGGAGCCCAGAAAAATGGTGGGGCCGAGTCCCGGCAAACCCTGTCCCGATTCCTTCGATGGTTCGGGAATGAGCGTTCAGTAGCAACCCTCACTCCGGCAGACATGGAAGCCTACTCAGTAGATGCATCCACAGAAACCCTGAGCGGCAGCGACCGAATCAAAGCCGTACGAGACTTCCTTCAGTACTCCAAGAAAAACGGAATTATTGAAACCAACCTCGCCTTCCACGTGAAACTCCGACGCACACCTCGCCAGTCCAGAGCACAAGCAGCCCGTCATGCAGCAGTCAACGAAGAAGTCGTTCAGTTGACTGCAGAAGGGCACGCAGAGCTTCTTACCCTTGTTGTTCACCTGAAAGATGAGTTGGCGCGCAACTCCCTTGAGATAGCTAAAGCGGCGGCAGACAAGGATGTCAGGGAGAACGCCCCCCTTGAAGCAGCCAGGGAGTACCAGGGCCAATTGTCAGCTCGATTGCTTCTTTCTGAAGACACGTTGGGCAAGGCCAAAGTCATTGATAAGAGTGCCGGGCAAAGCAATGAAGTTCGCCACGGAAGCTACCTGAAGCTCAAAGACATCGCCTCTGGAGAAAACTTTGAGTGGACGTTGGTAGACCCCAGGGAAGCCGACTCTCTCGCAAACAAGATTTCCACCAGTTCACCGGTGGGAGAGGCTGTTCTTGGAAGAAAAACTGGCGATGAGATTGAGGTATCAGCCCCCAAGGGAACCGTCCGGTACAAGATTACCCAAGTTAAATAGCTTCCATTATCTATGACGAGGGAGGGGCCTGATGAGCAGGCCTCTTTTCTTTTGTGCAGTGGTACCATGCCTTCGCTTGATACCCAATGCTGAATCCCTAGCGCCTCTGGAGCTACATGGACTCTGAACAATCCCCGCCAACCCCTCCTACGACCGCGAGGTCTGCGGGCAGAGCTTTTGCAGCCTTCCATATTCACAACTATCCCTGGTTGTTCACCAACGTCATGGCTGGGTCCGCAGCGCGTTGGCTTGAAACCCTTGCACAGGGCTGGTTGATCCTGGAGTTGACCAACTCTCCGTTCTGGGTTGGAACGGCTGCTGGTTTCCGGGGCCTTGGAGCTATTCTGTTCGCCCTCCCATCGGGCGCAGCTCTGGACAGGTTTGATCGACGAAAGCTCCTCATGTTGGCCCGGGGAATCAACGTGCTTCTGGGAGTGATTGTCGGTGTCTTGATTGTCACGGGCCATGAGCAACTTTGGCATCTGCTGACAGCAAGCATGTTCACGGGAATCACTCAGGCAATCCAGGTTCCGGCGCGACACACGATCACGTATGACCTTGGGGCCCCGAGCGACTTCTTAACGCCAACGCCACCAACTTCCTTGCGTTCAGCATTACGTGGGCCGCCGGGCCTGCCCTGGGTGGGGTCATGGTAGTTGCCGTAGGGATTGCGGGCGCCTACTTCCTCATGTCAGCCCTCAGCCTCGCCGCAGTTCTTGTCCTGCTACCAATTCCCAAGCCGACGAGCCAACCCCGGCCAACGGAGCCGATGCTCGCTTCAATCCGAGACGGACTGGCGTACGCAAAGAGGGCCGGGCCGGTACGTTCCATGCTCATACTCAGCCTCCTGGCAGAGGTTTTGGGGTATTCACACGCCTACATGATGCCGGTCATCGCCAGGGATATTCTGGGGTTGGAAGCAGATGGTCTTGGATACCTGATGGCGGCGTACGGTGCAGGGGGAATAGGGTATGACACCACGCAATCAACCCTTCTTCAGATTAACGTCCCTGATGCGGTGAGAGGCCGAGTGATGGGGCTTTACACGTTCACGTTAGGGCTCACGCCCATAGGAGGATTCCAGCTTGGTATCGCTGCGGGATTCATTGGAGCACCCCTAGCTGTGGAGGTTGGCGGAGCGCTCCTTACGTTGAACGTGCTACGAATGTTGCCTTTAGGAAAGCAACTGAAAGGCTAGCGTGAATCCTAGCCTTTAGGTGGCTCTTTCGCTCCACCCTTTTTGTCGCCCCACCAGTGCTGTATCCGTTGAGCCACTTCTTGCTCATACCCCTGGCCGGACGGCACGTAGTACTGCTGCCTCTGAAGTCGCTCTGGAAGGTTCTCCATCGCCGCGAAATGCTCCGGGTGGTCATGTGAGTATTTATAGCCTTCACCGTAGCCCTGCTTCTTCATCAGCCCTGTTACAGGGTTTCTAAGGTGCATGGGCACCGGCGCATTGCCATATTTCCGAACATCTTCCCGTGCTTTGTTCAGTGCTGCATAAGCCGAATTGGATTTCGGTGCCGTAGCCAGATAGACAACCGCCTCCGCCAGAGGAATAGCCCCTTCTGGTAGACCCACAAAATGGACTGCCTGCTGTGCAGCGACTGCTACGGCTAAAGCTCCCGGTTTGGCCATTCCGATGTCTTCTGCAGCCGAGATGATGATCCTCCGTGCAATGAACATAGGGTCCTCACCAGCCTCAAGCATCCGCACCAGCCAGTAGACCGCAGCATCCGGGTCCGAACCCCTGATTGATTTGATGAACGCCGAAATGACATCATAGTGCTGGTCACCGTCCTTGTCGTACATCAGTGCACGCTGCTGTAGTGCATCCTCCACGGTGGCCAAGGAAACAGTACGAACACCATCGGTGCCGGGAGTCGTGGCATGCGCAGCCAATTCAAGGCTGTTCAACGTGGTCCGGGCGTCTCCCTTCGATATGCCTACCAACATTTCCATCGCCTCGGGCTCCACAACCACGTTAAGCGTGCCCAATCCTCGCTCTTCATCCGACAACGCATGGTCGACGATGGATCTGACCTGTTCATCGGTGAATTGCTGCAGGGTATAAACACGTGAACGGGACAGTAAGGGAGCAATGACCTCGAACGAGGGGTTTTCCGTGGTGGCTCCAATGAAGGTAATGGTGCCGTCTTCCACGTGCGGGAGAATCACATCCTGTTGCGATTTGCTGAACCGATGTATCTCATCGACGAAGAGGATGGTACGTTGGCCGGAGAGGGCTAAACGCTCCCTGGAGCTTTCCATCACGCGACGGAGGTCTGCGACGCCGGCGGTGACGGCAGACAGCGATTCAAAGTAGCACTTGGTCTGGGCCGCGATGATGTGCGCTAGGGTGGTTTTACCGGAGCCCGGCGGGCCCCAGAGAATGAGGGAGGGGAGTTGGTCTGACTCTATGACCTTACGCAGCACCCGACCAGGCCCAAGCAGGTGTTCTTGGCCTACATACTCGTCAAGAGTCCGTGGGCGCAGTCTGGCCGCCAGGGGTGCATCCTTGCCCTGCCTCTGCTGAAGAGCATGGTCAAACAGGTCTGCCAAGCCGCTCACTCCCCTCAATCTGCTATGAAGCCAGTGTAGGGTCGGTCGTGAGAAGTATCAACGGTGTTAGGAGGGCGTTTGGCGGGCTTTACGCTAGGGCGGCGATTACCCCATCGAGCAGCTGCGGTTCCTCGTCGAGGGAGACTGTCCGAGGATCCAACATGACCTTTTCATCCTGGACGCGGGCTACCACAGACGGTGTTCCCTGGCGGAGTCGGCGAGCCAACTCCGTGGCCCCTCCAGAAATGCCTTCCGCATCCAAAGCCAGCAGCCATGTAGGCAGAGTCTCACCTGGGAGGCTTCCTCCACCCACGGTAGATTCACCCTGTGTGGCAGAGCCGCGAGTACCAACGGTGCGAGCCCAGATAGTAGCCCGCTCCTGCAATTCTTCATTAGTGGTAGCAATCATGGCCCAGACAGGGACCTTCTCTGTGGCCTCGCCCTTCAAGTAGTGAACCAGGGTGGCTGTCAGAGCGGCTAGGCTAAGTTTATCAATGCGAACTGCGCGGGCCAGAGGGTGTCGCGCCATGCGTTGGATGACTTCTGCCTTACCAACGGCGATGCCGGCTTGCGGCCCGCCAAGGAGCTTGTCGCCGGAAAAAAGCGCCACGTCTGAACCGGCTGCGATACTTTCCTGTGGCGTGGGTTCATGGGCCATACCATAATCTGCGGTCTCCAAGAAGCATCCACTGCCAAGGTCGTGAAGCAGTAGCAACTCATGTTGGTGCGCCAGGGTCACCATGTCAGAAAGCTCCGGGGAACTGGTGAAGCCGACCACCTTGAAGTTGGAAGCGTGCACCGATAGGAACACCGCCGTCTGTGGTGTTATCGCGTTCTCGAAATCACGGGGGTACGTACGGTTGGTTGTGCCGACTTCTACAAGCGATGCCCCGGACTGCCGCAGGACATCCGGCACGCGGAAGCCGCCGCCTATCTCCACAGCCTCGCCTCGGGATACGATGACTTCTCGACCAGAGGCCAACGATGTTAGCGCAAGAAGTATTGCCGATGCGTTGTTGTTGACCACCATAGCAGCCTCGGCGCCGGTTAGCTGACGTAGCAGCTCTTCAACGTGGCTGTGGCGGGAGCCTCGCTCGCCTTCCACAAGGTCGTACTCAAGGTCTGAGTAGCCTTCAGCAACACGACGGATGGCGTTCAGCGCATCCCCACTCAGGGGTGCGCGACCAAGGTTGGTATGAATGACCACCCCGGTGGCATTGATGACGGGTTGGGGTCGAGGGTGCCAGAGGTCATTTGCATGCTCTACAACGGCTGCAACAAGGGCTTCTTCCCCAGGGGCTTCCGCGCCGCCTTTTATAGCCGCACGAGCCGAGTCCAACTGATGGCGAACTAAGCTGGTTACCGTGTCTTGAGGAAGAGCCTCTGCCAGCTCCTTCAACTTGGGAAGAGCCAGGAGCTTATCAACGCTGGGGAGGTTGCGATATGCCTGGGTCACAGTCTCTGGCCTCCGTATCGTTATGGGAAGCAGTCATCACGTTGCAGGTGACTATTTAATTTCCTTTGACCGTGGAGAGACTGGCGTTTTTCCAGTGTTGAATTGGCCGGTGAGAAAGCTCCTGAGAACGTTCCCTATCAATGTGAGGTCCAGGGTTTCGGGCTCTACCAATCTATGGAGTACCAGTCCATCCCCCAGGCACACAAGCATGAGTGCCACCGATTTACTGTCGAGAGTAGGATCGATATCCCCAGACGCCTGACCCTGGCGCACCACCTCTGTCAGGCCAAGGGCCACGTCAGACCATGTGTCCTTCAGTATGTTCTTCATTCGATCATTGCTGAGCGCATCTGCCCATATCTGGGGTCGTATGCGGGACTCTGAAGCAGGGTCATCACGGTCAATCTCTTTGTAGAAGTCCTCGAACATCTGGTCGATAGTTGCTACAGCGCCGCCCAACAGAGATGCTGTCTCCATACGAACAGCTCTGGATTGGCGCCGTTCCATGGCTGCCTCTTCAATAATGTCCTCTTTGCTATTGAAATAAGTATAAAGAGCACCGGGGCTAACACCAGCTTCGGTAGCAACATCCAACATCGTTGTCTTTTGGAACCCCTTCTGAGAGAAACATGTCATGGCTGCATCTATAACGTGATTACGGCGCTCATCAAAGCTCGCTTTTGGAATCCTAGGCATGGGATGCTCCTCAATTGACCAGTTGTTGTATTCAAGGGAATACTATCTATTTGTCCAGCTATGATATCACGTATGACGCTGCTATATCGCGAAGAGCAACCGCTTTTGAATGCTGCTTCCAGGTGATACTGTACTTACCATCGAACTACCTTGGCTAAATTGAAGGAATGACTCAATGGCCTACATTGCTCTGGATAAGAAGGTGTCTGACGTTCCCGAAGACAGCATAACCCTGGCGAAAGCTGGTGAGACCTTCGTGTTGCTCTCAAACGTCAACGGCGAGATCTATGCGACGAGTCGGTCGTGCCCCCATGCCGGTGCCGCCCTGAACTACGGATTCCTGGAAGGCAGTGAGGTGATGTGCCCGCTCCATGGGGCAATGTTCGATGTTATTACCGGCGACATCGTTCTGGGGCCAGCATCCCACGGCCTCCGTTGCTTCACGGTGAAAATCGAAGGCGAAGACATCCTCATCGACCAGGCTTGAACCCTGGACCCATATTCCTAGCGGTTACCCCAGGGCTAGGCCCTGGATCCAGGCTACCTGGCGGTTACCTAAAGAACATCTTCTCTAGAGGTGGTTGGGGCTAGGAAGCGATGAGCTTATCGGCAATCGCTTTATTCCTCAGGTCATCCTGGCTGGCAAGATGGGCCTTGATGGAGTCCAGTGCGGATGACAATAGCTTCGGCGATACTTTCTGTGCTGCAGCGCCGTGGTTCGCTTCTGCCAACAAATCACACACGTTCTCGCGGATCTGTTGCATCGACCATTCAAGCTGGTCAGCAACAACCACAAGGCCGTCCGGCATCGATTTTTGAGAGCCACCCGGATTGGTTGAATCATAACCGCCCGAATGCCAGTGGCCAGGCGCATCATGGCAATCGAAGCGCATGATTTCCTGATTGCCCACATCAACACCAATCGTCGGGCCGCCGCAAGCCATGCCCTGGATCACCACGATCCTCACAGGCCACACATAGGCGGCTACCTGTCCATCCTCTGAAAGAGGGACACGCAACTCAGCTCCCAGGTACTTCTCCCCATCCCGTTTGACTGCCATAGTTCATCTTCCCCTTGCAATTTTTCGCTTTTACGTCCCTTCGCTTTCTTCTATGGACTGTCGAAGGATATCTATCTCACGTTTCAGGTCGGCCTGCTTCCGAGTCATGAAGAATGCGTAGCCAAAAAACGCCATCCAAGTCACCGCAAATACGGCGAAGAGGAAGGGAAGGTAATCTTCTCCCTCCGTGTGGCTTGACCCCAGCATCGCCGGGGTCAAAAGAATCAAAGTTGCCACTAATGCGGCAAGACGCTTAGACATGACTGTATCTCAGCCTTTCTACCAGGGATTCCTGACGGCGCAAGGTATATCGCTCCATCAGCAGGTACGCAAACAACGTTGTGAAGGCAAGCAGCCCCACCAGGAACGCAATAACCATCTTGCCTTCAAGGGAACCTTCATCAGCCAGTGGGCCCACCACCGCCTCCGGATGCACGTCTCGCCACCACTTGGCCGCCATGTACACGATGGGCACATCGACAAACCCTATGATGCCCATGACCGCACCATAACGCGCTCCCTGGTCACCCTGTGGAGCATATGAGCGAAGCATCAGGTAAGCGGTGTAGATGAACCAGAGGATCAGCGATGTTGTCAGTTGTGGCGACCACGTCCACCAGACGCCCCACACGGGCTTGGCCCATAGCATCCCTGTTATGAGCATGAGCGTTGTGAACAGCACACCGATCTCTGCGGCGGCGTAGGCCAGAGCGTCCATACGCTCGCTCTTCTTCCACAGATATCCGATGCTGCCGACGACGACGACGACGAAGGCAAGGAAAGCGACCAACGCCATAGGAACGTGGAAGTAGAAGATGCGTTGGGAGATGCCCAAAACGATGTCTGTAGGAACCCAGAGAAAGATCAGAGTCAGGAGAAGCATCATTAGGACACCGCTTGAGCCTAGCAGTGTCAACCGTCCTGTCATTACACCTCTCCTGTTGAGACTAAAGCCGGGTTTCAAATTAAGGAGACTATTCGCCCAGCACGAAATCGAACGTCAATGCTGCGATGACTACAAAAATAACGTCAAAACCAGCCATCAACTGAAGCCATCTGCTGTAATCACCAAGGGAATCGCCGGCTAATACGGCTCTGGTGGCTTCCGTCGCGGCTATGATAACAGGCACAGCTATGGGAAAGAAGAGGATTGGGAGCAGTATCTCGCGCGCCCTGGTGTTGACTGCCATTGCTGAAAACGTGGCCCCAACTGTGGCGAAGCCAAAGGTCGCCAGCGCGGTGATGAGCCACAGCCCCGGTTCAAACAGCGGCAGGTTAAAGATGGCTGCAAAGACCGGCAGCATGATGAGTTCCACCACCAGGATAAAGAAGAACGTCCCCAGCATTTTCCCCAGGTAGATCAGGTCTCGCCCCACGGGGCACATCATCAGACCCTCAATGCCACCGTGCTCCATTTCCATAGAGAAAGTGCGATTGAGGCCCAGCATCCCTGCAAAGGTAAACGCCACCCACAGCACGCCCGGGGCCACCGCTGTCACGAGGGCTGGCTTGGGGTCAATCACGAAGTTGAAAACCACAATGACCAGGAACGAGAACACCAGGATAGGCATGACCATCTCACGGGTGCGACTCTCCAGAAGCACATCCTTCCAGAGGATGGCCAGTATCGGAGCCCACCAGGACGGCGTCCTGGTGCTATATGCCCTGAGGGGGTTGTCAGTCTGTTCCGTCATGGCTCAATCCTTGGAAAGATATCTCAACTAACCTGTTCTCGCCCTCAAAGGTGCCGAAGGCACTCATAGTTGAACACCCGTCCGCTCTCTGTACGTCTCACGGAAAGAAATGGCTTCCAGGGAGCCAGCCTCTTCATCGTAGGATATGCGGCCGCTCGATAGGATGATGACTCGGTCAGCGATGCTAAGCCCTCGCTCCACGTTGTGCGTCGTCACGATTGCGCTGCCGCCCTCGGCACGATGGGCATCCAACAATGCCTCCACCATCTCAAGGCCCTCCTGATCCAGGCCAGCCTCGGGCTCATCGAAAATAAGGAGGCGAGGTCTATGGAGCACTGCCCTGACAAGGCTGACGCGCTTCTGCATGCCGTTGGAGAGGGTACGAACCCGGGCATCCAGGTATGAGGTGATGCCAAGGGTCTCAGATACTTGTTCAATGCGTTCGTCCACGTTAGCCAGCCCGAACATCCTGGCATAGAACCGCAAATTCTCCCGGGCAGTCAGCTCGTCGTACAGAAATGTCTGGTGCGTCACGACGCCAAGCATACGACGCACCTCTACACCTTTGTGCTCAGGGTCCAGGCCGCCGATGCGTATTGAGCCTGACGTCGTTTGGGCCAGACCGGCCAGAAGCCTGACCAATGTCGTCTTACCGGCGCCGTTCGGCCCAAAGAGCGACAGCACTTCTCCCCACGGCAGATCCAGGTCGATGTTGCGCAACACAGGCCGATTACCGTATCGCTTCGTTAAACCCTGGGTATGTATGGCAAGGTTCGTCTGCACCAGGTTATGCACCCATCTCTTTATTGAGTTCTATCAGGTTTCCATCGGGGTCACGGAGGTGGGCGCAACGCACCATCCACTGTTGTTGATTGAACGGTGCGTTAACAAACACGCCGCCTCGGCCAAGCACCGCATTGTACGCTCGTCCACATCAGGTACGGCGATAATCAACACCGCCTTGTCCTTTGCATCAACAACGGTGGGCAACGCACTCGTCCCCGCCGCGTCCGCCATAGCGTCACGACTGAACAAAGCAATCTCTGCGCCGTCCACCGAGAAGCTGGCGTACGGGCCGTTCTCATCACCAAAAAGAAGCGTAAGACCCAGAATGTCTCGATAGAAACGGTAGCAACCTGAGAAATCGGTCACCAGGGCCTGATATGGGTCAACTTCACGGGTGGCCTCCAGGTTGTTTAGGCAACGTTAATTCTGGGCCAGAAGCGCCTTGGATAACCTAAGGCTTGCGAACGTAGCTAAAGCTAGTATAATAGATTGTTGGCCCGCGGGCCATAATTTTATGTTAGGGGGAAGGATATTTGGAAGCACTAGGACTACACCTGATCTTGGAGCTCAAGGAGTGTCGGCCAGACCTGTTGGATGATATGGATTTCGTCCAGCAAACACTCCTCAACGCAGCTGAAGCAACAGGTGCCACAATTATAGGGAAGACCTTTCACAAGTTCGCACCACAGGGAGTCACTGGCGTAGTCGCCATTGCTGAGTCCCACGTTTGCATCCATACCTGGCCGGAGTATGGATACGCCGCAGCAGATATTTTCACTTGCGGCGAGAATTTCAGCCCCCACGCAGCCGCTGCACTGATTGCAGAGGCGTTTGAATGCAGGGACCCGCACTTCCAGGAAGTGACTCGGGGCATTCTGACGCAGACGGCCGGGACTGAAGCTCAGAAAGCATAGGTGTCTGTGTTATCGGACCACGATAAGTGGTACATAGAGCGCATCACCCCTGAGCTCGTTCAGATGAGCAGCATTGACGGGGTTTTGTATTCAGGGAAAAGTAAATATCAGACAGTTGAGGTACTTGAAAATGGGTGCTTTGGCCGCTGTCTTGTCTTGGATGGGAAGACGCAGTCTGCCCAGTCAGACGAGTTCATCTATCACCAGAGTTTGGTTCAACCAGCCATGGTGGCCCACCCCAACCCGGAGAAGGTGTTCATTGCCGGTGGCGGTGAAGGCGCTACGATCAGAGAGGTGCTTAGGCACAACACGGTGAAGCGCGCGGTCATGGTTGACCTGGATCAAGAGGTGGTGGAAGTCTGCCAGAAGTACCTGCCGGAGCATCATCAAGGTGCTTTCGACGACCCTCGACTCGAACTGAAGTTTGACGACGCCTCTGCATTCCTTCGGGATACGGATGAGCGGTTTGACGTCATTGTGCTGGACTTGTCCGATCCAATGGACGGAGGCCCGGCTTACTTACTCTATACCCTGGATTTCTACACGATGGTCCTCGACCGTTTAGCCCCCGGTGGACTCATGGTCACCCAGTCTGGCCCTGCCAGCCTCATCAACCAGACTGAAGTCTACACAGCTATCAACTACACGCTAAATCAGGTGTTCCCAACGGTAGCGCCCTACTCCGCCAACATTCAGTCCTTCGGTGAGACCTGGGGCTTCAACATCGCATCGCTGGGGCCGAACCCCGCTGACTTCACACCTGACGAGGTAGACGCACGACTTAAGCAACGCGGTATTGCCCCCATGGATTTCTACGATGGTGTGACCAACCAATCCATCTTCGCCCTTCCAGCCTACCTACGCGCCGGGATCGCCGCCGAGACCCGCACTATCACCACGGAGAACCCGCTCTTCATCTTCTGAACCTTAGGTTCTTTTGCTCGCGGGTTGGCCTTCTTCATTCGCCTCTGAGTTATAACAGCGAGTTCGATTTCCACAGCCCTTACGCCTAGGTACAACCACCTTCGCCCTGTGTTAGAATTTCCCCAGCCTCTATTAACTACGGGAGCCTACTGTGTCGGAACGAATTTTCATCGGTGTGGCATGGCCATACGCCAACGGCCCACTGCACCTTGGCCAAATAGCCGGAGCATATCTACCGGCGGACATCTTCGCTCGATTCCATCGACTCAAGGGCAACGATGTGCTCATGGTGTCCGGAACGGACCAGCACGGAACGCCCATCACTATCCGTGCGGAGCAAGAAGGGCTGACGCCCCAAGAGGTGGTCTCCAAGTACCACTCTCAGTACCTTGATGTCTGGGAAAAGCTCGGTATCTCCTTCGATAAGTACACGTCAACAGGAACGGAGAACCACACCAAGGTCGTGGGAGACCTGTTCCTGTCACTCCTTGAAAAAGACCTCATCTACCCGGCGACTGCCGAGTACGCCTACTGCGCCAACGATAAGCGGTTCCTTCCCGACAGGTACGTAGACGGCACGTGCCCGCACTGTAAATTTGAACGCGCCCGTGGCGACCAGTGCGACAACTGCGGCAGGACCCTCGATCCGCAGGACTTGCTCGATTGGCGATGCCACATCTGCAGCAACCCTCCGGAAATGAGGGAGTCGGAGCACTTCTTCCTACGCTTGAGTGCCTTGCAGGAGAAGCTGCATGACTGGGCCAAGTCTGTCGGTGAAGGCGTATGGCGACCCAATGTCTACGGTTTCACCATGAACTGGCTGACAGAAGGACTGCGGGACCGCGCTATCACTCGCGACGTGGAGTGGGGCGTACAGCTTCCCATCCCGGGCTATGACACCAAACGCATCTACGTGTGGTTTGAGGCGTGTACTGGCTATTTGTCTGCCGCTCTTGAGTGGGCTGAATCCAGAGGTAATAGCGATGAATGGCTGCCGTTTTGGAAGGAAACCACCACTAAGTCGTACTACTTCATAGGCAAGGACAACATTCCTTTCCATACCATCATATGGCCGGCAATGCTCATGGCATACAGCGATTCCGGAGCGGCACTGGGGGCTGGCGGACTAAACCTTCCCACCAACGTGCCCGCCAATGAATTCCTATCGCTGGAAGGGCAGAAGTTCTCAACATCGCAGAACTGGGCGGTGTGGGCACCGGATTACCTGGAACGCTATGACCCTGACCCGCTGCGCTACTACCTTTCTGCCAACATGCCCGAGTTCGGCGACGCCGATTTCTCCTGGCGAGAGTTCTACCGTCGCAACAACGATGAGCTGGTGGCGACTTACGGAAACCTGGTGCATCGCATCCTAACGCTGACCCACCGCAACTTCGATGGACTGGTGCCGCAACCGGGAGCGCTGGACGATGACGACAAAGCACTTATTCAAAAAGCGAACGACACGCTGGACGACGTCGCTAGCAGTTTGTCGATACCCCGCTTCCGCGAGGCGATAGGCAAGGCAATGGCCCTCGCAGGGGAAGCGAACCGCTACGTCGACCTAAAAGCACCGTGGAAGACAGCCAAGGACGACAAAGAGCGCACAGCCACTACGCTGAGCACGGCTCTGTACGCGATATCGGCACTGAAGACAGTCCTTTGCCCGTTCATTCCCCAGGCAAGTGAGCGGTTGCATGCGTTGTTGGGCTTCACTACCGAGGTCACGGCTGACGGATGGGTCGTCACGGCACCACCTGTCGGACAGGTGCTCCAGGAACCGAAGCCAATGTTCACGAAGCTTGACGAGGACATCGTCGAGAAGGAAACCGCCTTGCTACACGCCCAGAGCGTGGGTTAGGGGATAAGCGATGGAGACTGCCCTCAGCTTCTATGCACCTATCCAGGGCGAACTCAAGCAGGTTGAAGACGGCCTCAAAAGCGTTGTGCACACCGGCATGGGCTCCACGGACGCGCTAATAAGCCACGTTGTTGATGTTCAGGGCAAGCGTGTGCGGTCCGCAATCACGCTCCTGACGGCTAAAATGCTCGGTTGCAACGACGAAGGGCCCGTGTTGATGGGCACCGCCGTGGAACTGCTTCACCTTGCCACACTCCTCCACGATGACACGATAGACAACGCCGATGTCCGCAGAGGCCGTGCGACGCTAAGTAGCCTGGAGGGTGCCGAAATAGCCGTATTGGTGGGTGACTTTCTTTTCGCAGCATCTGCAGTGAAGGTGTGCGACACCCAAAATATCCGTGTGATAAGACGCTTCTCAGAAACCATCATGGACCTTTCCAGTGGGCAGTTGACAGAGCGATTCATGGTCAATGAATGGCAGCAGACGATGGATCAGTACATGGAGCGAATTTACAAGAAGACAGGCTCGCTTTTTGCCACGGCATCGGATGCAGGGGCTGTCCTGAGCGGCGCTGACGAAACCACTATCAAGCAGATGCGCAGCTTTGGGAAAAATCTAGGTATTGCTTTCCAGGTCGTCGACGACATTCTTGACTTCGAGGGGACTGCGGCCGAAATAGGAAAGCCAGTAGGCAACGACCTCGCTTCCGGAACATTGACGCTCCCCGCGCTTTTGCTGGTTGAGCGGTACCCGAAGAACAACCCAGTTGTTGCTTTATGTCAAGGTATCGAACGCGAGGAGAACATCAAACGTGCTGTGGATATGATGCACAACACGGGTGTCATCGATGATGCGTACAAAGTCGCGGAGGAGCTTCGAGTGAAGGCCAACGCTTCTCTTGACGGCATGCCCGACTCTGATGCCAAGCAGGCGCTCCTTGAACTCAGCGATTTCGTACTAGCTCGCCACGTCTAGCCCTCAAACATGCATTGCCCATATGGCCCAACCCATTAGCCAAGCTCTGTGGTATAGTCCAGAAAAGCTCAGAAACACAGGGAGGTTCCGAATGCCTAAGTTTTCCGCCGGAGACAAGGTTAAAGTCACCAAAGAAGCAACATCTGAGAAGGGCGCTGCCGTATTTGCTGGCAAAATAGGCACAGTACAACGCATGCAGCAGGTTGGCCCTGGGGGTTTTATTGTAGACGTGGCGTTTGAGGGAGAGGAATACCCACCTGCGCTTTGGGAAACGTGGCTGGAAAAGGCCTAACCACAAACAAACACTGATTAAGAAG
Organism: Dehalococcoidia bacterium; assembly: GCA_029936935.1. Lineage (GTDB taxonomy): Bacteria > Chloroflexota > Dehalococcoidia > Lucifugimonadales > UBA1127 > UBA1127. Next base: position 17,046 of record JAPYRQ010000014.1, read on the forward strand.
AGTCGTTCGGCGTCATTGACGCGGGCGGCTCTTTTTACATGCCTCCGTTGACCTGGATGGTCTGGCCCGAAACGTAATCGGCATCTTCAGATGCCAGGAACGCGATGACCCTCGCCTGGTCTTCAGGTTTCCCTAATCGCCTGAGGGCGATGTCAGCCATGTACGCCTCCTGCTCCTCCGGTGTCCTCACAGCCCATCGCAGTTGCGCCACACGCTCCGTCATGGTGGTGTTTGGCGCTATGGCGTTCACGTTGACTCCGTAGGGGCCCGCTTCTTTGGCGATACGCGTTGTCATTGCGATGATTCCAGCCTTGGCGGCGGCATAGGCAGCGGTGTTGAGGTTGAGGCCGGCGGCTGAGCGTGAAGAGATGTTGACGATCTTGCCTGAGCCCTGCTCCTTCATGTGCGGCAGGACTTCCCTACAGAACAGGAACGTGGCGTCCAGGTTGAAATCCATAACCCTTTTCCACTCTTCAAGGCTCAGTTCCTCTATGGGCCGTTTTGTCTCCGGGATGATGGTGCTCCCGCCGATGCAGTTCACCAGGATGTCTATCCTGCCCCACCGGTCTAACACAGACTGCACGGCACTCTTAACGTCCGTTGGATTGAAGGCGTCCGCCCTGACAGGCACGACCTGACCAGGCAACGCGTCTGTTGTCTCTGCAAGGGCTTCCAGGGCTGCTTCGTTGTTGTCGAGCGCCGCTACGTGACCGGATTCCCCCGCGATGATGCGCACAGTTGCGCTTCCGATGCCACCGGCGGCTCCGGTGATGAGGGCTATCTTGTTCTCAAACCGCATTGTTTCTCCTGGCGCTTAGACGGCAGCGTTCTCCGTAGTGGCTGCTTCAGCCTGTTCATCTGCATGATAGGAGCTACGCACCAGCGGCCCTGAAGCCACGTGTCGGAACCCCATCGCCATGCCGATGTCCGCAAGTTCTTGAAACTCGTCAGGGGTGTAGAAGCGATCAAGCTTCCAGTGAATCTTTGTGGGGCGTAGATACTGCCCGATGGTCAATAACTGGCAGTTCGCTTCCCGCAGGTCTTCCATCGTCCGTTTGATATCGTCGGTCGTTTCGCCAAGCCCCACCATAATGCCCGACTTTGTAGGGATGTTAGGTGCCATCTCAGCAGAGCGGCGAAGGAATCGCAGTGAACGGTCATAGTCACCCTTCGGTCGTACCTGACGGAAGACGTTTCGTGTCGTTTCGATGTTGTGGTTCATGACTTCGGGTCCCGCATCCAGGACCGTTTTGATATCGGCATCCACGCCAAGAAAGTCGGGTGTGAGCACTTCCACCTTGCAACCAGGCAGGGCGCCGTGGATGAGGGTGATGCTCTCAGCGAATACAGACGCTCCACCGTCAGGCAGGTCTTCACGAGTCACGGAGGTGATTACACAGTACTTAAGCCCCAATTTCGCCACAGTACTGGCAAGTCGAGCAGGTTCACCTGGATCCAGGGCATTCGGTCGACCCGTTTTGACGGCGCAGTACTGACAGGCCCAGGTGCAAGTTTCACCAAGGAGCATGAAGGTGGCTGTGCCGCGCTGCCAGCACTCACCGATGTTTGGGCAGTGGGCTTCCTCACAAACGGTATGCATCTCATTGCGTTTCACCAGATTTAAAAGCTTGAGGTAGTTCGGTGCACCCGGCGCGGGTACTCGCATCCATTCGGGTAGTCTTCGTTCAGCGGCCACAGGGTACTCCTTCATTGATTGTCGACATGATACCACCCAGGGCGTGCCCTGGACCCGGGTGACCTGACGGCCATCGCAATCATGCTTGAATACAAGCAGGCGTTCACTCGATTGCCCTACTGTTGAGGTAGCCTGCTACAATGTCCACGGAGGAACGATTCCCTATGCCAGACACCGTCAGAGTCCGCTTTGCCCCAAGCCCAACTGGTGAGCCCCATGTAGGCAACATCCGTACCGCGCTGTTCAACTGGCTCTTCGCCCGTCACCACGGTGGCTCGTTCATCGTCCGCGTTGAAGACACAGACCAGGAGCGGAAGGTCGAAGGTGCCTTGAAATCCATTCTGGCATCGCTGAAGTGGATGGGCATGGACTGGGACGAAGGCCCTGAAGGTGATACGGACGGCAGCCGAGGCCCTCACGGACCGTACTTCCAGTCACAACGATTGCACATGTACAAAGAAGCAGCTGATGTACTTCTGGCCAAGGGCGATGCGTACATCTGCTTCTGCACTCCGGAACGACTCGATCAGATGCGTAAGGCTCAGACCGATGCCAAGCGCCCTCCGGGCTATGACCGTCACTGCCTGCTTGAACTCACAGCGGAGGAACGCCAAAGCCGTGTTGATGCCGGAGAAGAGCATGTAATCCGCTTCAGAATTCCATGGGAACTGCCTGAAGTGGTAGTCCATGACGTGATTCGAGGCGACGTCACGTGGGAGCCCAAGCTGTTAGACGACTTTGTCATGATGAAATCGGACGGATTTCCTACCTATCACCTCGCCAACATCGTTGACGACCATGCCATGGAGATCACCCATGTGATGCGTGCGGAAGAATGGTTGCCCAGCACGCCCAGACACGTCCTGTTGTACCAGGCGTTCGGATGGACTCCCCCTGTCTTCGCACATATGCCCATGATCCTTGGCGACGACCGTGCAAAGCTTTCCAAGCGACACGGTGCAACATCCGCCCTGGAGTACAAGGCCAACGGCTACCTCCCAGAGGCGCTCACGAACTTCATGGCCCTCCTGGGCTGGTCTCTGGACGACCACACAGAGATATTCTCCCAAGAAGACCTCATCAAGCACTTCACCCTGGAGCATGTAGGCAAAGCAGGTGCCATTTTCGATGCAGAGAAACTGACGTGGATGAACGGCCTTTACATCAGGGCATTGTCCATACCGGATCTGGCGTCACGCCTCCAGCCATTCCTTGAGCGACCACAGGCCGAGGGGGGCCTACCGGATGATGTAGCGCGGCCCCTAGATAGCGACTTCCTCCTTCAGCTGACACCGCTGGTGCAGGAGCGCATTAAAACTCTGGCCGACGTCACGGGTGTGTTGGGTTTGTTCTTTGAGGACATTGCCGACTACGATTCCGCCATGTTGATTCAGAAGGGTGCAACGGCTGACAACACAATCTCAGCCCTGAAGGGTGTTCTGAAGCAATTTGAGTCGGCGAAGACGTGGGACGGCGCTGAACTGGAAGCAATGGTCAAGCCGCTGGTAGATGAGCTGGAGATGAAACCAGGCCAGGTCTTCGGCGCAATACGTGTAGCCGTAACCGGCAGGGCCGTATCACCGCCGTTGTTTGAGACCATCCAGGCGTTGGGGCGTGAGCGTGCGCTTTCAGGACTACGCAGCGCCGTAGCGGCCCTTACAGCAGCTACATAGTCCTCGAACAGTGGGTAATCCACCCACTCGATATCCCTGAATCCTCCCATGCTCCTCCACGCCCGATGCGCTACCATGAAACCATTGGTGGGGTAGTGTGGGGTTGAAAGGTAACCAGTATGGAAAACCCAAAAGGGAAACTTGGCATTCTCGTAGGCGGTGAGCACTCGCCCGGCATCAACAGCGCCATCAGCGCCGCCACCATTGAGGCAGTTAACCGCGGGTTAGAAGTCGTTGGCATCTACGATGGCTTTGCGGGCCTCATTGACGGGAGCCCAGAGAAGGTTCGAGAACTGTCCATATCGGACGTCTCCCGTATCCACAACCAGGGTGGCTCCATTCTCCGCACATCCCGCGCAAACCCCACGCGTAGCCCTGAAGACCTCGAGCGATGTGTCGTCAACCTCAAGAGCATGGGCATCGCAGACCTGGTGAGCATCGGCGGCGATGACACCGCGTTCAGCGCATACGCCGTATCCCGCGCTGCTGCGGGCGCACTCCACGTTGTCCACGTACCAAAGGCCATCGACAATGACCTCCCGTTACCAGCCAACATGCCTACATTCGGGCACGAGCCGCTCGCCACGTTGGCACGGATATCGTGATGAACCTGATGGAGGACTCCCGTACCACCAACCGCTGGTTCTTCGTGGTCGCCATGGGCCGCAAAGCCGGGCATCTGGCGTTGGGCATCGGCAAGGCTGCAGGCGCTACGTTGCGCACCGCCGATTCCCTTCGATATCGACTACACACGAGACCTTGGTCACGGTGCTGTACGCCTCCTGACCGATGGTTCTTTGAGCAAAGACACACGGCTGCAATACGGGGGCATGGTTTGCCTGGAAGACGGCGACCTTCACATCATTCCATTTGAGGATTTTACCGATCAGGAAACGGGCCGTACCCGGATCCGGCAGGTGGATAACAACGCTGAGCATTATCGTGTAGCTCGACAGTACATGATCAGGCTCCAACAGAGCGATATTGATGACCCGGAGATGTTGGGCAAGCTGGCTGAAGCAGCAAAGAAAAGCCCGAGTGAATTCAAAAAGACCTTTTCCTCGGCGATCGACGCCAGTACCTGCTAGCTAACGACAATAATCTCACCGCACCCTGTTAGAATGGCCCTACTCGTAAACAGGAGGCTGGTGTGGATTTAGGTATCACTGGAAAAGTCGCCCTTGTCACAGGAGGGAGTCGTGGATTGGGCAGACAGGCCGCGTTAACCCTGGCCCGTGAAGGCTGCAAAGTCGCTATATGCGCTCGTGGCACTGACAAACTCGACGAAGTGGTTGCAGAGCTTCAGAAGTTCAGCCCTAGCTCTGTTGGTTTCCAGGCAGACGTCACTACAACAGAGGGGTGTAACGCATTTTACGAAAGCGCTTTAGCATCCATCGGTCCCGCCGACATCGTTGTGAACAACGTAGGCGGTACTTCCGGCGGTAGAGACTTTGACTCGACCACTGACGAAGATTGGGTTGCCACATTGGAACTCAACCTGTTTTCCGCAATCCGGATGATGCGCGTATCATTGCCCCACATGAAAGAGCAGGGTTGGGGTCGCGTGGTAAATGTGGCGTCCGTGTTTGGCAGAGAACACGGTGGCGCCCTCTCTTATATGACAGCAAAAGCGTCTCTCATCGCCTTCTCCAAGCACATGGCATTATCGCTGGCACCAACCAACATCCTCGTCAACACCATCTCTCCAGGCTCCATATCATTCCCCGGTGGCGGATGGGACAACTTCCAGAAGAACAGCACGCCTGAAGTGGTTCAGGATTTCATCTCACGCAATCTTCCGATGGGGAAGTTCGGGTGGCCTGAACCTTTTGGCGAATTGGTTGCGTTTCTTTGTTCAGACCGAGCGGATTTAATCACCGGAGCGTCCGTTGCGATAGATGGAGGCCAGGGCAGATCACTGATTTAGGGTTAGTTACTAGCTAATAACACCAATATCACTTTTTGCATAACGATTGTATTTCATTTGCAATTACGTTTGGTATACTTTAATGGATTTTATTACCTTAGCTCCAATACAACCCTAAACCGTGCACATAAAGGGTGTTGAGGTAGTCGACGGCACGATAGACTGTATAGGTTTTAGTCAGCATGAAATATGGAGGCCTCATGGAGCTTCGTGTCACTATCGGCGACATCACACAAATAGAGACAGACGCCATCATCGTCAACCTGTTCGAGGGCGTTAAACATCCAGGCGGCGCTACCGGTGCAGTGGACCAGGCCCTAGACGGCGCAATCACAAGCATCATCGCTGACGGAGAGATTACCGGCAAGAAGGGTCAAAACGTCCTGATCCATACCCTGGGAAAGCTCCCCGCAAAACGGGTCATCATTGCAGGGTTAGGGAAGTCTGATGAGTTTACGGTGAATGTGGCCCGCGGCGTAGCAGCAGAGGCAGCCCGCCAACTCCGCAAACTCAAGGTCAAGCAAGCCGCAACCATCATCCACGGGGCAGGCATAGGCAATATAGAAGCTGAAGCTGCTGCGGAGGCACTGGCAGAGGGCACGTTGTTAGGGCTGTACACTTTCAAGCAGCACAAGACTGGCACTGAAGCGGAACCAGACAAGCTGGAACAGCTACTGATTGTTGAGCAAGACGCCGAGAAGGAACCTGCCATCAAACGTGGAGTGAGTAACGGCTCCATCCTGGCGGAGTCCACCGCCCTTGCCAGAGACATGTCAAATCAGCCTGCCAATAAAATGACGCCTACCATCATGGCCGAGTATGCCCATAAGGTGGCCCAGGACTACGGCCTTGAGTTCACTGTATTGGAGAAGTCAGACTGCGAGGCACTGGGCATGGGGGCGTTTCTTGGTGTGACACAAGGTAGCGTGGAGCCTCCTAAGTTTATAGTGATGCGTTACCACGGTGACCCGACCAACCCGGAGAACAACCTGGGCATCATCGGCAAGAGCGTTACCTTCGATTCCGGCGGTATTTCCATCAAGCCGGCAGCAGACATGGGCAAGATGAAAGCGGATATGTCCGGCGGTGCATCGGTCATTGGAGCAATGAAGGCCATTGCGTACTTGAAGCCCAAAATCAACGTCGCCATGATCGCCGCAGCTACGGAGAACATGCCAAGCGGTTCTGCGACCAGGCCCGGCGATGTCCTGAAATCCATGAGTGGCAAGACGATTGAAGTTGATAACACCGATGCAGAAGGCAGGCTCACGCTTGGTGATGCCATTACCTATGCTCGACAGGAACTAGGCTTGAAGCGTTTGGTGGACATCGCTACATTGACAGGCGCTATGGGTGTAGCCCTTGGCAATGTACGAGCTGGCGTATTCAGCAACAACCAGGAGCTGGCGGACCAGGTCATAGCAGCGGGCGAATCGACCGGGGAGCGCATGTGGCAGATGCCCCTTGATGACGACTACAAAGAGCAGAACAAGAGCACTGTGGCTGACCTTAAGAACACCGGTGGCAGGGCGGCTGGCTCTATCACTGCTGCCCACTTCGTAGGAGTGTTTGCAGGCGATACACCTTGGGTCCACCTGGACATCGCCGGGGTGTATATGGCAGACAAGGATCAGGGGGTATGGGTCAAAGGAGCATCGGGCATCCCCGTCCGTTCTCTGGTTAAACTCGCCCAGAACCTTGCCCTCCAAAGCTAAACCTTGAAGGGAAGCCCGGAATGCCAGAGGCCCTGGCCAGCCTCAATACTCTCGTCAGGGCCTCTCCATTGTTCAGATTCCGAGGCTATGCTATAATCTCCGTTGGTTTCGCTTAAAAACTTATTAACTATTTGAACGAGGAGTTGCACACCCTTGACGGAGCAAACTGCAGTCCCTGACGCCCAGCCGCAGCCAGAAGTCGCTGCCCAGCCACCGGCCCCAGCGCCGGCACCGATAGCGCCACCGGTCCAACAGCAGCCAATGGCCCCTGAACGGGTGACCATGAAGTCGCTTTTGGAAGCTGGTGTCCATTTTGGACATCAGACCCGACGATGGCAGCCACGCATGAAGACCTTCATCTTCACGCAGCGGAACGGCATCCACATCATAGACTTGCAGCAGACCCTCGTTCTCCTTGAGCGGGTAGCTCAAACATTGACAGACCTTGTCGCCCACGGTGGCGACGTCCTCTTCGTCGGAGCAAAGAAGCAGGCTCAGGAAACAATCGAGTCTGAAGCCATGCGATGCGATTCACTCTACGTCAACCAGCGATGGCTTGGCGGCACCCTGACAAACTTCCCAACTATTAAAGCTCGTATCGATCATATGGTTGAGTTAGAAGGCCGTCAGGAACGTGGCGAACTCCAGCGTCTCCCCAAGCGGGAAGGCCTGAAGAAGGAAGTAGAGCTAGCCCGGCTGCAGAAGTACTTCCGTGGTCTCCGCGACATGAAGAAGCCACCCAGCGCTCTCTTTGTCATTGACATCGAAAAGGAACGCATCGCCGTTGAAGAAGGCCGAAAGGCCCGTATTCCCATCTTCGCTCTAGTAGATTCCAACTGCGACCCCGACCTGGTGGATCACGTCATCCCCGGCAATGATGATGCTATCCGCTCCATCCGTCTGGTGACGGCACGAATGGCAAATGCCGTCATAGAGGGCATGCACCAACGTGAAGCCATTATGTTGGAAGAGGCGGATGCGGCATCAACCCAGACCATCGACACCAGTGAGTTTTCCATCTTCAGCAGTGACGAGAACTTGGAGGACTTGGCCAGCCCAGAGGATTTGCAAGACCACGTGTTCTTGCCAGACGGAATGGACGATGACGATGATGAGGAAGACGACAACTAGAATCGTCCTTGATCCACGCAAGTAGAAAAATCCCTGGCGTCCGCGCCCCACTAGCGGTGCACGCCATACAACAAACTATCAAGGTGAGTACATGGCTGAAGTTACAGTAGATGACATTAAGAAACTCCGGGCTATCACCGGAGCCGGAATCTTGGATTGCCGGACGGCTCTCGAAGATTCCGATGGCGACCCAACCAAGGCCCAAGCGATTCTTCGTGAGAAGGGTCTGGCCAGCGCGGCCAAGAAGGCCACACGAACTGCCGGAGAAGGTGTTGTAGATTCCTACATCCACAACGGCAACAGAGTAGGTGTCCTTTTGGAGTTGAACTGCGAGACCGACTTTGTTGCACGAACCGAGGAGTTCCAGTCCCTAGCCCACGACATTGCGATGCACGTTGCTGCAATGGATCCGGATACCGTCAACCTGGAAGACGGCGGAGACCCTGAGACAAGCCTTATGGATCAGACCTTTGTGAAAGATCCATCCAAGACGATTCAAGAACTGGTAAACGACGCGATTGCCAAGCTGGGCGAAAACGTGCAGGTACGTCGATTCACCCGCTTCGCGCTATCTGAAGAATAGGAAGAGTGGCCATGGCTACTGCCTATCGGCGCGTCGTCCTCAAACTTAGCGGAGAGTCTTTGAAGAGCCAAACTGGCTTGGTCATAGACACTGATGCTATCCGTTACCTTGCCAAAGAAGTCAAAGAGGCTGTGGCTACAGGCGTAGAGCTTGCCGTGGTCGTAGGCGGCGGCAACATCTGGCGTGGCGCAGACGCAGCCGAACGGGGCATGGAGCGGGCTGCAGCAGATTACGCCGGTATGCTGGCCACGCTGATCAATGCACTGACCTTCCAGGACGCGCTGGAACAGATTGGCGTAGACACCCGGACTCAAAGCGCCTTAGTCGTCCAGACCGTTGCAGAACCCTTCATCCGCCGTCGCGCCATGCGTCACCTTGAAAAGGGACGCGTCGTCATCTTTGCGGCAGGAACAGGTAACCCCTTCATGAGCACTGATACTGCTGCTGCACTACGAGCGGTCGAGATTGGCGCAGATGCCCTTCTCATGGCAAAGAACGAAGTGGACGGGGTCTACGATTCCGACCCTCGCACAAACCCGAACGCCAAACGCTTCGATCGACTAGGCTACATGGATCTTCTCACTAAAGGGCTTGCGGTCATGGACAACACCGCCGTCTCCCTTTGTATGGACAACCATCTTCCCATAGTCGTTTTTGATGTATTCACCCCAGGAACCCTTGTTAGGCTACTGAAGTCCGAGCGACTTGGTACCCTTGTTGCCGATGTCCCCGAACAGCTTTTGTCCAAGGAGTAATAGCGATATGGCCACCCCAGACGATCACCTAAAAGATGCTGAACATCGCATGGCAGGAGCCCTGGAAGCGCTAAAGCGTGAACTGGGCGCAATCAGAACCGGTAGGGCGAGCACTGAGCTGGTTGAGCACATCGTGGTGGAATACTACGGCACAGACACTCCGCTCAATCAAATTGCTTCCGTCACTGTTGCTGAGGCGCGAGTGTTGGCCATCCAACCCTGGGACAAAGGCGCCGTTGCCGCAGTGGAGAAGGCAATTCTAAAATCGGACTTGGGTATCACACCAAGCAATGACGGCTCGATAATTCGCCTAAACCTCCCACTCTTGACCGAAGATCGACGTAAAGAGCTTGTTCGAGGAATGCGCAAGCGTGTGGAAGAGGCCCGGGTTGCCGTGAGGAACGTCCGCAGGGATGTCCAGGACAAGATTCGCGCTCAAGAGAAGTCCAAGGAAATCTCCCAGGATGATTCACACATTTTCCTTGATCAACTTCAGAAATCAACAGATGGCTCCGTAGCGCTCATCGATAAGACCGGAGACGCAAAAGAAGCCGAGTTGTTGGAGGTCTAGCCCGTGCCTGAACGCAAGGGCTCTGACCACGCAGGCACACCGCCTGAGGCTGACACCCCCGCCCACGTGGCAATCATCATGGACGGGAACGGTCGCTGGGCAGAAGCCCGTGGCCTTCCGCGACTCGCCGGGCACCGCGCGGGCACAGAGAACATCCGCAGCGTGGCTCAGTCCGCGGCCAAAGCCGGAGTACGGTACCTCACCCTCTTCGCCTTCTCTACAGAAAACTGGTCACGCCCCGATAGCGAAGTCTCCGGTTTGTTGGAGATACTGGGGGGCGTCATCGGCGGCGAAACCGAACAGATGTCAGAGGCAGGGGTTCGACTCAACCACATCGGGCGAACAGACAGGCTTCCCAAGCCGCTCCAGGAAGCCATTGAAGCCGCAGTTGCACTCACTCAGGACAATCAGGGGTTGGTTCTCAGTGTTGCCTTCGATTACGGCGGCAGGGATGAGATACTTCATGCCGTCAAACGCATTGTCTCCGATGGTCTCAAACCGGACCAGTTGGATGAGTCCACTCTAGAGCGGTACCTCTACACGGACGGCATCCCTGACCCTGACCTCATCGTTCGAACCGGCGGGGAGATGCGGCTGAGTAACTTCCTCCTCTGGCAGGCCGCTTACAGTGAGCATTATGTGACCGATGTACGTTGGCCTGACTTTGATGAAGGTGAATTCCTGAAAGCACTCGATGTCTACCGCACCAGGAAGCGTCGATTCGGCGGATTAAGCCCTTCAGGGGCACGGTAACAGGGGATGCTGGCCCTTCGGTTGCTCACAGCCGCTATCGGTGTGCCTCTCCTCGTTTTGGCCGTCTGGCAGGGTTCTTATTGGCTGTTGGCCCCCGTGATAATCATCGCTGTCGTAGGCACATGGGAATTCCACAAACTCCTGTCCCCCATCATTGCCACTCCACCTCTTATCCTTTCGATAGCCTTAACCCTGGGTCTAAGCATCTCCGGCCAGTTTGAAGGCGCATACCTTCTGATTGCCCTCGGCGCAGCGCTATTGGCCTCATTGGCGTGGCAGATCGTACAGCAAGTACGCCACAAAGACATGAACAGCCAGTTCCTTGGGCTGGCAGGCCCGTTCTACATAGGTGTGCCCCTTTCCCTTGCGATATTGCTTCGCGACCAAACAGACGGCAGGGACTGGCTATTGGTTGCTATCCTAGCTACGTTTGCCATTGATACTGGTGCGTATGCCGTTGGAAAGCTCATTGGGAAGCATAAATTGGCTCCACGGATCAGCCCTCGCAAAACCTGGGAGGGCGTTATTGGAGGCTTACTGGGTGGCGTGGGGGCAGCATTTGGGCTTACGCTATTAATGGATTTACCAATGGATACATGGAAAGCCGCACCGTTCGGGTTGCTTCTGGCGGTAGCTGCAATATCAGGAGACCTGGCAGAGTCCTGGTTGAAACGGACAGCTGGTGCCAAGGATTCCGGTACGATTGTTCCGGGCCACGGTGGCGTACTGGATAGGACTGACAGCATCGTCGCCACACTTGTAGTCGCATATTTTTGGGTGTTGTGGGCAGTATGAAACGCATCGCGATCCTGGGCTCCACCGGTTCGATCGGTCGGCAAACGCTGGACGTCGTCCGCGCCTTCCCTGACGAATTCGATGTCGTTGCCCTCTCAGCCTGGAGCAACCGTGACCTTCTCCTTGCCCAGGCGAAGGAGTTCAACCCGACGCTCCTCTCAAGCAAAGAACAATGGCCTGCAGAATCACTGCCACCCGGTACACACATCGCAGAAACCCTCGAGGAAATCGTTACCAACCCTGACGTAGACCTCATCATCCAGGGCATGGTGGGCAATATCGGCCTCCTGCCGACGCTCCAGGCTCTTGGTGCAGGGAAACAGGTAGCAATGGCCAATAAAGAGCCTATTGTCATGGCCGGCGAGCTCCTGATGCAGGCTGCAACCAGAGGCGGAGGCCAACTCCTGCCTGTCGATAGCGAGCCCAGCGCCATCTGGCAGTGCCTACAGGGTGAAGAAACACAACGGACCGTGCGTAGGCTCATCATTACCGCTTCAGGTGGGGCGCTACGGGACCTGCCCCTGGACGAAATAGCCAAGGTCACACCAGCGCGGGCACTGAAGCACCCCACATGGGATATGGGTAAGAAGATAACCATCGACTGCGCCACATTGATGAACAAGGGGTTTGAGGTCATTGAGTCCCACTGGCTGTTCGATATGCCGTGGGACCAGGTGGATGTAGTCATCCATCACCAGAGCATCATTCACTCCATGGTGGAGTTCACAGACGGCTCTATGAAGGCCCAGATGGGTGCGCCGGACATGCGCCTGCCCATCCAATACGCCATGTTCTACCCCAAGCGGATGGCCAGCGAGGAGATTCCGAGGTTCGATCCTATCGCAATTGGATCTCTGACGTTTGAAGAGATGAACCCTGATCGATATCCCTGTTTCGTCACCGCTCTTGAAGCCGGACACGCCGGTGGAACGTATCCTACTGTGTTGAGTGCGTCCGATGAAACGGCAGTAGACCTCTTCCTTAAAGGGCGTATAGGCTTTACGGATATCCATCGGCTTGTCGCTTCCACGCTGGAACGCCACGAGTCGAAAGAGCGTCCTACATTAGAGGACATCCTCTCTGCGGACGAATGGGCCAGGCAGGCAGTCCTAAGCGCAACGGAGAACAGTTAATGTCTTTTGACCTTATTATTCTCGTAGCCCGGTTCCTGATTATGTTGAGTATCCTCATCATGATCCATGAGGCTGGGCACTTCTTCACAGCCAGAGCGTTTAAGGTGAAAGTTCTGCAGTTCGGATTGGGATTCCCCCCAACATTGTTCTCAATTAAACGGGGAGACACCGTCTACCAATTGAACGCCATCCCCCTGGGTGGTTACGTCAAGTTGTTGGGAGAGGAAGACCCTACCCACCCTGATAGCCTTGCCAGCAAAGGCGCGTTGACCCGGTTCACCGTGTTAGGTGCCGGCGCTTTCATGAACTTCATTCTAGCAATGGTGATTTTCAGCTTCATATTCATGATTCCCCAGGACAGAGTAGAGGGAAGGGTCCTCATTGCTGGTGTCTCTGAAGGGTCTCCGGCCCAACAGGCAGGATTACAGAGAGGGGACATCGTCTTAGAGGTAGATGGACACGAGATTTACAACACCTCGGAACTGGCTCGCCGTATTCAGCTCAGGTTAGGGAGTGAAACGACGTGGCAGGTCATGCGACCCGAGTTGCTGATTACCGGTTCTTTCGGATTCGGCAGTGAGCCGGGATTGTCGCAACCAGCCACAAGGGACACTGAGCCATATGAGATTTCCCTGGTTCCGCGTTGGACGCCTCCCGCCGGTGAAGGGAACGCTGGTGTACAAATTCGAACGATCGACAGCCAGATAGCTTCTTACTCGGAGCCTATCTGGGAGGCCGTACCAAGCTCCTTGAATTTGATGTGGGAGATAGTGGTTCTCTTACGCAACATGGTGACAAGCTGGATAGTGGGTTCCAGTAGCCCTGAGTTAGGTGGCCCCATTGCCATTGCTGAAGCCAGTGATGAAGTAGCCGAATCCGGTTGGATTTCCCTGTTGGGATTCATGGCCTTCATTAGTTTCCAGCTAGCCATCTTCAACATATTGCCGTTCCCCGCGCTGGACGGAGGTCGCATCCTGTTTGTGGCTATAGAGTGGGTGCGGCGCGGTAAACGCATCTCGCCTGAGAAAGAAGGCCTGGTGCACCTTGTGGGATTCGCTGTGCTCATCAGCTCCATCGTCGTCATCAGCTACTTTGATGTCGTCAGGATTGTCCAAGGCTGACCAGGGCAAGCCCTAGACCCACATTCCTTCGGGTACCAAAGACGATCTCCGCGTTTCTAGTAGAGCAATTCCTCGCTGTGGAATTCTCCCACCTCTGACATGAAATCGAGTATAGTTATTTGCGTATCAGGCCCAGGGGAAAACAGCCGGGGGGATGGCATCCATGACGAAACGCAGGGTTTCCAAGCCCGTCTACGTTGGTGACGTGAAGGTAGGCGGCGATGCACCCATCACTGTGCAGTCCATGACTAAGACCGATACCCGTGACGTAGCGGCCACAGTCGCCCAGATCAAAGGCCTGGAAAAGATGGGCTGCGACATCATCCGCAGTGCGGTACCGGACATGGAAGCAGCGAAGGCCCTTGGTGAAATCAAGCGACAGATAAACATCCCCCTCATCGCAGACATCCACTTCCACTATCAACTGGCCCTGGAAGCCCTGAATCAGGGCGTGGACTGCCTGCGACTGAACCCCGGCAATATCCGGGACCCTGAGCGCGTAAAAGAAGTAGTTATCGCCGCCAAAGAACGCGGCGTTCCCATTCGCATCGGCGTCAACTTCGGCAGCCTTCCCCCCGTGGGTGGCATCGGCCAAACGCGAGGCTTCTCGCGCCTCTTCGATATGGTGAACCGTCTCCCCAAAGCCGGTGAAGCGGAAGAAGGCGAGTACAGCGTCGTCGACCACATGGTGGCCACAGCCCTCTGGGAGATTAGCCTTCTGGAAGACCTGGACTTTGACCTCATCAAGATATCGATGAAAGCCTTTGACGTCCCCACCACGGTTGAGGCGTATGAGCGGTTGGCCAAGATGGTGCCGTATCCTTTGCACCTTGGGATTACCGAAGCGGGGACCGTGCAATCCGGCTCCATCCGCAGCGCCGTCGGCCTTGGCCACTTGCTGTACCAGGGCATCGGCGACACCATCCGTGTCTCGCTGAGCGGCGATTCGAAGGAAGAGATTACCGCCGGATACGATATTCTGAAATCACTGAACCTCCGTGAGAAGGGCGTGACCCTGGTCGCGTGCCCTTCATGCGGTCGAGCAGACATCGATGTCGTGAAGCTCGCCAACCAGGTGGACGCGCTTGTGAAGAGCCTGGACACCACTATCAAAGTGGCTGTCATGGGCTGCGAGGTGAACGGGCCTGGTGAATCAAAGGATGCGGATATCGGCATCGCTGGTGGCAACGGCAGGGCGATCATCTTCCGCAAGGGAGTGAAGACAAAGGTTGTTCCGGAAGCTGAGATGCTGACAGCGTTGATGGCAGAGATTGAAGAGATATCTGCGGCGAAAGCGTTGGAAGACAAAGCAACCATTCCAATCTAGATAAAGCAGCACAAAAAGAAAAGAGGGTGGCAAAACCACCCTCTTTTTTATTACCCTATTACCTGTTTATCGCTTGCCGCTGACGGCCCCCTTCAAGTTGGCACCGGGTACAAATCCCACACGCTTGTGTGCAGGGATTTCCACAGTTGCACCGCCGCCTCGAATCGGGCGAACCCTGCGCTTCTTCACTTCCCGGACTTCAAAGGTACCGAATCCGGTCATGACTACCTTGTTCCCTGCGGCAAGGGCTTCCTGAACACTCTCCAAAACAGCTGTCAATGCGGCATCAGCGCCGGCTTTGGTGCCGCCTAATTTCGAAGAAACTCTACCAACGAGGTCGGTTTTTCGTAGTGTGGTCATTAGGTATTTCCTCCTTGATTCTCGTAACTCTAGGTACGAGGCGAGCGAAATATAGCACAGGACAAATACCTTGCCTAGGGCAATTTGGCCCCAATCCGCACCTTTCGGCCCCTGTTGGGAGGTCTAGTAAGAATGTCATCACCTTTGCTATGCTAGATAGTTAGAAACACACCAAAACCAAGGAGACTTCTTTGCGCCTCTCCCAATTTCTAGGCAGGACTCTACGCAGCAACCCTTCTGAGGCTGAGACAGACAACCATAAACTCATGCTCCGGACCGGTATGATCCAGCAACTGGCTGCTGGGGTGTACTCGTACGCCCCGCTCGCAATCAGAAGCCTAACGAAAATTGCGAACATCATCAGAGAAGAGATGAACGCCGCGGGTGGCCAGGAGGTTAAACTCCCCACCCTTCAACCCAGAGAGTTGTGGCAGCAGTCCGGCCGTGATGCCACCTTCGGGCCTGACCTGATCCGTCTGCAGGACAGGAGAGGTAGAGAGATGGTTCTTGCCCCAACCCATGAAGAGGCTGTCACGCTCCTGGTGAAGCAGCACCTCCAGAGCTATCGCGATCTGCCGATGCTGGTCTACCAGATTCAGACGAAGTTCCGCGACGAGGTTCGCCCGAGAGGCGGGCTTGTCCGCGTCCGTGAGTTCGACATGAAAGACGGCTACAGCTTCCACGCTGATGATGAGTCGCTGGACGAGACTTATCAGCGGATGGTGCAGGCATATCACAATATCTTCCAACGCTGCGGTATACCAGCCATCCAAATCGAGGCTGATAGCGGCGCCATTGGGGGCAAGGACTCCCACGAGTTCATTATGCCTAGCGAGATAGGCGAGGATACGTTCATCCACTGCCCAAAGTGCGGATATGCTGCCAACGCAGAACGCGCTGCGTTCACTCGACCGGCAGCGCCATCGGAGGCCGAACTTCCAATGGAGGACGTGCACACGCCAGGACAGAAGACCATCCAGGACCTTGTGGACAACCTTGGCGTCACACCTGCACAGACGCTGAAGGTAGTCATCTACATGGCTGACGGGGAGATGGTGTTCGCCACCGTCCGGGGCGACCTTGA
This sequence comes from Dehalococcoidia bacterium, assembly GCA_029936935.1. Classification (GTDB taxonomy): domain Bacteria; phylum Chloroflexota; class Dehalococcoidia; order Lucifugimonadales; family UBA1127; genus UBA1127. The sequence goes on from JAPYRQ010000014.1 coordinate 33,670, forward strand.
TGTGAACGATATCAAGCTCAAACGCGCGTTGGGCTGTATCGACTTGAGACTCGCCACCGATGAAGAAGTAGCTGCAGCGGGAATTTCTGCCGGCTCTGCCTCGGCCGTTGGGATGACGGGCATCAAGATCGTGGCCGACGAGTCCATCAACATCGGCACCAACTTCGTCGCCGGAGCCAACAAAGCCGACTACCACATACTCAACGTGAACACGCCTCGTGACCTCAAGCCGGACCTGATTGCAGACATCGCGATGGCAGAAGGCGGGCATGCGTGCCTGAACTGCGGCACCGCGTTCGAGGCAGCGCGTGGGATTGAAGTCGGCCACGTGTTCAAGCTGGGCACGTTCTTCAGCGAGGCTCTTGAAGCCACCTTCCAGGATCCCGAAGGGCAGCAACAGCCCGCCATCATGGGGTGCTACGGCATCGGTGTTGGCAGGTTGCTGGCGGCTGCCGTTGAGCAGAACCGCGATGAGAAGGGCATGTGCCTCCCTGCAAGCGTTGCTCCATTCCATGTCTACCTGGCGGGGTTGAACATGGACAAGGAAGAAGTGGCAGCCGCAGCAGATAGCATCTATGAGGAACTACTGGACGCCGGTGTTGAAGTGCTTTACGACGATCGTACGGATTCTGCGGGCGTGAAGTTCAATGACGCCGACTTGCTTGGCTTCCCGGTGCGCGTAGTGGTCAGCCCTCGCAACCTGAAAGAGGGCAAGGCCGAGATTAAGCTTCGTATTGAGTCAGAAGCGAACGTAGTGGCCCTGGAAAATGCCGCAAGTTACGTGACAACACTCCTGACAACGTAGCAGGTTTGGTTACCTGCTTCGCTCGATGAGCTCGTTTGGCTTTATTGATGGGTCAAGCACCTTGTCTGCTGTTATCGCGCCAAGCACGGGAAGGCCTGCGGGATCCAGGAGGCCTATCTGCACCAGGACAGACGCTTGATCCCAATAGATGTGCTCATGGACCAGCTTCCTGTCCCTGAACTCTACGATGGCCACCAGCGGTATCCTCACGTGCTTTCCGGTGGGTGCGATGCCAGGCAGCATCCAGTCCATCTGTATGTCATGGGTGAATGAGAAGACAAGCTCGTCTACCAACTGGTAGGCTCCCACCGTCCGAGACACCGATACCATCCCTGTATCGGCGGGCATCTTGGGAATGAAGTTCTGGGAGTAGAATTCATCGAGCTGTGATTTCCCGTAGCCCCCGGTCAGCGTGGGGATATGGTTCACGTAGGCATCTTCAACCATGGTTTCCAGGGTATCTTCAGTATTTCGGGTCTCAAACTCGTATTTAATGTGCTCTTCCCAGAGTGCAACCATCTCATCGGCAGTCAGTCCGCTAGCCATCACTATACTCCTTTATCAAGCCCGATTAATTGTGGACACAGTACAAACCCCGATAGCCTTCGTCAAATTTCGTCACGACGAATTACGTCTTTCCCCCATGGTCGGGGGAAGGTATCACTGCTATACTGGATACCTACGGCACAAACAAGCATCTCGGGTGCTTTCGTTCTGCCCTTCCGGTAATGGATTTCCCTTACCGGTTCCTCAGATTTCGTAATGCTGTTCCACGGCTGCAGGAGCGTTTTTTTGCCCAACGAGGTTGCACCAGTACAACCAGGTCATCAGTACAGCCGCTTGCGGCAGGGTCCGATGCGTGCTTTCTCCTATCAGCGGTTTGGTTTGTTCTGGTTCTACTCGCTGCTTTCCATCGTCTCCTTCTTCATGATTCTCATCGTGAGAGGCTGGCTGATTCTTGACCTGACGGACTCCGCGTTTATGGTCACCGCAGTCAACGCCGCGCAACTTCTCCCAATGCTGGTTCTGCCGCTCCTTGGCGGTGTGCTGGCCGATAGGGGCGGGCGCAAAGTACTCCTGCTAGTCACAGACACCTTCAATCTCCTGTCCTTGCTAGTCATGGCTGGGTTGGTCTTCGCGGGATGGATTGAAGTATGGCATGTCTTCGCCCTCTCGCTCGCCAACGGTGTCGCATTCTCCTTCGCCATGCCAGCGCGCACATCGGTTGTACCTGACCTGGTGGGGCCGGGTGACGTTCCCAGCGCTGTTGCCTTGTTCAGCACCATATTCAGCTTGGGCCAGATTGCCGGGCCTGCGCCTGCTGGGTTCATCATAGGCGCATGGGGCATGGACACCACATTCCTGGTAGCAGCAGGGATTCTTGTGCCGTCTCTTATCGGGATGGCCTTATTCCCGGTTCCCAGACACGCAGGGACATACAGACCGGACGCAGATAAACCCAGAGAATCTGTGGTTCAAAGCATCCTTGGTGGATTCCGCTACGTTCGCGGCCAGCAACTCATCATCGGGTTACTGTTGCTCGGCTTGGTGGTCACCATGTTCATCATGCCATTCCAGGCCATTATGCCCGTCATCATCCGAGACATCCTGGAGCGAGGGCCAGAGGATCTTGGCATATTGATGACGGCATCCGGAGTAGGCGCTTTCTGCGGTTCCATCAGCGTGGCAGTAGCTAACGGGATACGGCGTCTGAATACCATGATGATGACTGCTGGGATAGGCGTAGGCGTCATCCTGATATTCTTCTCCCTCTCGTCGAGTTATTCCCTTTCGCTCTTCCTTGCATTTGCATTAGGGCTCTTTGTTCAGATGTTCATGACCAGCAACTTCACACTGGTGCAGATGGCAACACCTGATGAGATCAGGGCGCGGGTCATCAGTATGCGATTTATTGCCATTGGGCTTGGACCGATTGGGATGATCAGTCTGGGCATCGCCGCAGAGGTCTACGGCCCCCAACCATCGCTCGTCGTCATGGCTATCATCAACATTGTCCTTGTCGCACTCATCTTTCTCACCTTTCGTTCCCTCCGGAATGCAGAGGACGCGGTGGCAGTCATGGTCCAAGATTTAGCTGAAGAGCCGATTGCAGAAAAACAAACAGCTGCCTAGTCGGTTCTTGGAATCAGTTGACACCAAACGACTCCCGCGACAAACTCTCCTTTGTTACTTCTACTCCCCTGGTTTCTATCCGGCGATGTGTCTGAAGAGGAGCACCATGGCAGCGGTTAAATATTCGCTCGATGAGTTCATAAGCGACATGACTTCCCTGGTAGAGGCCCTGCCAAATCAGGCGAAGCTGTTCGGAAAAGGTTCAAGCCACCTCCAACGGCTGATCCAAAACCCTGATGCAATCCCGGAGGAATACCGGATGCCCACCGGCTCTGGCCCTAGGGCCAACCATGGCTCGTACCTTCTCCATCAAGCGCCAAGCGGCCTCTCTATCACCGCTGTGGTTTGGGGGCCAGGCGACTTCGCTCTGCCGCACGATCACGGGACCTGGGGCATGATCGGCGTTGTAGGCAACTCACTGATGGAGACCCGGTACCGTCGCATGGACGACAGAAGCCAGGACGACTTTGCCCTACTAGAGGAAGACCGCGTTGGCGAAGTGAGGCCCGGTGAAGTGACACTCCTTATCCCTAATATTGATGAGATTCACCAGATGAACAACCTGACGGACAAACCAACCCCGGAGATCCACGTGTACGGCCTTGACCTCAGAGGATGGGACCGCAGGCAGTACAACCCGGAGACCGGCAAGATCAGCCACTTCTCAACAACCAAATGGGATAACTGCTAATGGTTGCGTCCATCACACCCGCTGACCTTAATGCCCTGTTCGATGGCTCAACTCCCTTCGCCTTGCTGGATGTCCGTGAAGCTGGCGAGTACAACAGCACCCACATACCCGGCGCATCCTGGCTACCACGACGTCGCCTGGAGTTCCAGATGGCCGACTCCGTGCCGTTCAAAGGTGTCCAGGTAGTCGTCTGTGATGATGAAGGCCGGCGTGCGACTTTGGCCGCAACAACCCTTCAGGGGATGGGCTACACCAACGTCTCAGTCCTCAAGGGTGGAACGAACGCCTGGACGAACCAGCAGTACCCCACCGAGTGGGGAATGAACGTACCCAGTAAGGACTTCGGCGAGAAGGTGGAGATCCAGAACACCGTCATTGAAATCAGCGCGGACGACCTCCATTCTCGACTTGAAACAGGCAAACACACCGTCATTCTTGATGCCCGCACGCCAGAGGAGTACCAACGTTTCAACATCCCTGGGAGCCGCAGTCTTCCGGGTGGCGAGCTTGCCTACAGGATTACAGACATTGCAGAGGGGCTGGCAGCCGACGACGCCATCATCGTGAACTGTGCAGGCAGGACGCGAAGCATCATTGGCGCTCGAGCATTGCAGCGCATGGGCTTCACCAACGTATCTGCGCTGATCAACGGCACGGCGGGCTGGATGCTGGCGGGCTACGAGCTTGAACGCGGCGCTGATCGACTCGCCATGCCAGAGCCATCGACAAAGGGTGTCGCTGCGGCAGAGGCGTACGCAGACACGTTGGCAAAAGAGGACGGTATCCGATATCTGGATATCGACGGTCTACAGGCGCAATTTGCAACCCGAAATGAGCGCACAGTCTACTTCATAGATGTCCGCACAAACGCTGAGTACGCAGAGGGCCACATCCCAGGCTTCCAGTGGATACCGGGCGGCCAGGCTGTACAACGTTCAGACGATGCAGCGGTAGTGAAAGGCGCCACGGTGGTCTTCTGCTGCGATGGCAAGACTAGGGCAACAGTGACCGCATCGTGGTATCGACAGCTAGGCATACAAGACGTGTTCGTCGTCGATGGGGGCACGACTGCATGGTCGACAGCCAACAACGCCCTGGAAATGGGCGCACCAAGCCGGCCTCCCACTGGCTTCGAAGCAGCTTCCAAATCGGTTCCGACCGTATCACCACAAGACGTACAGTCCAACAGTAATGCAGCTGTAATCTTCGTCGATACCAGCCAGGACTTCTCGTCAGGCCATGTTCCCGGCGCGCGCTGGGTGCCACGAGGGTGGATGGAGCTTCGCATCGAGGAGCTTGTTCCGTCCAAAGCCACACCGATCGTCGTGACCTGCAATGACGGTCAGGCTTCAGCATTGGCGGGTGCAACCCTTCAGGCTTTGGGTTACACCAAGGTCTCGCGCATGAAAGGTGGCATGGCGGCATGGCGCAGCGCAGGCCTCTCGGTAGAGCTGGGGCTCACGGGCGTGCTGGCACTACCGGGCGACATCCCGGCAGACGTGGTGCTGACCGGCCCGGAACGCAACTTTGCCGACACGATGACCTACCTCCGTTGGGAGACTGCCCTCGGCGAAAAATACAAGGGCTAAGCCCTTGACCTATATTCCCTGACGGATACCAAAGGACGTCATATTACCCGGAGTGGTTTAATTAGGAGCCAGATTTGGCCAAGGTCACTGACACATACACAACATCTACCAGCAAACTCGTTGTGCTGTGCGACTGCACGCCGC
>JAPYRQ010000015.1 GCA_029936935.1 Dehalococcoidia bacterium
CTTCAGGGCAGACGCCGGTCAGGGGGCAGCTGGTCACGTTGCGGACAACGTTGGAGCAGGCTTCTCTGCTGCCAAGGCCAGTCTCGCCCAGAGTCCGCATGACTGTGGCGGCGTCGTCCAGGTTCATGAAGTGGTACTGCACGTTCTCGCGCGTCGTGATGTGGCCTCTGTGAAGAGGGGTGTAGTCGCGGGCTATGGTTCCAAGGGCGTCAAGCTGATCCGGGGTCATGCGACCCAGGGGAATCTTCACGCGCATCATGTTGTTGTCTGGCTGTCGCTGGCCGTAGACGCCCTGGCGAAGTCGATAGGCACGGAACTCCGCTGCGTCCAATTCGCCGGACTGGAAACGCTCTACTTCGCCTTCAAAATGGTCTATCTCTTCCTGAATTATCGGGATGACGATATTTGGCTTGAACCTACTGTTGGCCGTTGTCATGGACCCCTCCTCTGAAACACCTGTTTTGGAAAAACAAAACCCCGCTGTGCCAGTGGCATGCGGGGTCAAGCCGATTATATGTGTGCGGCTACCCCAGTAGGGTACAACAGCATGTATTGTTGATTGAATGGGTCAACATATTGGCAGTAGTCTAAGATGCCCTGTATATCGGTGTCAAGGCAGACATGATTCATATGGGCAGGTGGGAAGGGAATTTTTTGGGGTAGAGGCCCATGAACAGGTTTGCATGAGCAGCTATAATGTAGCCGCTACATCAAGAATGGCCGGGAGGCAGTTATGGCAGAGGCAAGACCTGAGACAGTTCGACAGGTAGTGAAGTACAACTTCTACCAGGTGGATCCACTATGGCGAAGGCTACCTGATGAAGAGCGTAAAGCACATCGAGAAGAGTTTGACGCCGTAGTGGCTGAGTTCTCTGGCCGGATAGAAATACGACCCTACTCGCTGGTGGGTCTTCGTGCAGAAGTAGACTTCCTGCTTTGGATTCTGGGCTGGACCCTGGAAGAGATGCAGGAGTTCTCAGCGGCGGTGAACGCAACAGGCTTGGGCAAGTATCTGAAGACCGCTTACTCGTACCTATCCCTCTCCCGCCCCTCCCCTTACGTTGACGACCATGAACACGAGGGCCAGGAGGGTCGACAGAAGGTCATCCGGCCCCAGAGCCCGGATCATCCCTATCTGGTTGTGTATCCATTTGCGAAGACTGCAGAGTGGTACCAGCTACCGTTGGAAGAGCGGCAGCGGATGATGAACGAGCACTTTGAAGTGGGTCACAAGTACCCGGGAGTGCGGAACAACACCAGCTACTCCTTCGGCATCGACGACCAGGAGCACGTGGTGGCCTTTGATGTGTCCAACATCGATGAGTTCCTTGAGTTGCTGATGGAGCTGCGGGAGGCTGAGGCAAGGCCGTTTACCGAGCGAGACACGCCGATCTTCACCTGCATTGCCGGAGAAATAGACGACATACTGGCGGCCCTGGGTTAACAGGAACGATACATGCTCAAAAATGCCCCATACGCTCTTATGGTGATTGGTGCGGCTTTGCTGATTGGTGGCATTGCCATCGGAGCCCGCTCAGGTGACGCACCACAGATAGCGTTCCTTATGGGCGTAGTTGGCGTCGTGATGCTGGCTTTTGGGCTGACCCTCTACCTGTTCACAGAGGGCGTGGGGGGCAGAAGGACCGGGTGTTAGGCGTCCGGTACCGCAAGAACTTTTGTCATCACCCAGGACGTCTCTTCTTCCATTCTTTGGTTGCCGCCGTCCGGGAACACCCACCATTGATTCTGCACGGTCTTGTTGATGTGTTTGTAGCCCTGGGACTCGTACAAGCGGACAGCATCGTCGTTTGTAGTGCCCACTTCATGGTGTATCGATTTGAACTTGAGCCGGATAGCCTCTGATTCGGCATAAGCGATGAGTGCTGCACCTACACCCAGATTCCGGTGGGCTGGCCCCACGTCCAAACTCAACGCTCGGAGCGAGTCCGTCCGGTAGTGTCGCGTCTCACCGATGCTGATGGTGCCAACGGGCGCACCGTCAATCTCAGCGAGAAGCAACCTTCGAGTGCCCTCAGTGTGTTCCTTCCAGCGGTCGCGCACCTGCTCAGGAGCGACGTCCGGGGCAAGGGTCTCTACCAGGGCCTCAATGTCACCCTCTTGGGCGGGTCTTGTGGATATTTCTGGTGGTACTGTTCTCATTTCCCTACCCTAACACAACGATGCTACTTGCCTTCAAAACCAAGTAAACCTCAGAGCCGGGCTGGAGCCCCAGCGATGCTGCTGCTTCCGGCGTGACTTCGGCGAGAATCGATCTGCCTGCGTCTGCGGTTACCATCACCGTTTCACCCACCCGGTCGAGAGCCGATACGGTTGCCTTGAGGACGTTGCGGGCGCTCAGACCTACGGGTGCTTCAGCCGCTAACATCACGTTGGACGCTGCCACGGACACGGTTATCGGGTCGCGTATGTCGCGGTCGATGGTGGGCAGCCACAGGGTGAAACCGCCGAACTCCGCCTCTGTGGTACCGCTCTCTGGATGATGAGCAACCACGCGCCCTTCCAGCAGCGTCTCCAGGTGTGCAGGGTCAACCAACGGTAGGACTGGTGTCTGGTGCAGGAAATTCTGTGGTGTGTCCAACGCTACTTGCTTTCCATCTGCCAGGACCAAAACCTGCTCTGCCAATACCATGACCTCTGAGATCGTGTGTGAGACGTAGATCATGGGAATGCCAGAGTCATGATGAACGGCCTTCAACTGTCTCAATATCCTGCCTCGAAAGGGCATATCAAGGGATGCCAGGGGTTCATCCAACAGGAGCACTTCCGGTGACGCTGCCATCGCTCTTGCCAGGGCGACCCGTTGGCGTTCGCCTCCGGAAAGGGTATTCGGCATACGATAGAGCAGAGGTTCAAGCTCAAGCATCTCCACGAGCTTGTTGGGTCTCATGTGCCGGCGGTTCTTGGGTGTCCGTTTGTACCCGTACAAGATGTTCTCTCTAACCCGGAGGTGAGGGAACAGCAGCCCGTCCTGGAATACGTATCCAACCCTTCGCTTTTCCGGCGGCCGGTTGATTCCACGAAATAGATTGCCCGATAAAAACAGTGGCCTGTTCCAAAGCTCCAGGTTCCCGGAATCTGGCTTGGTAATGCCTGCAATGCAGTTGAGGGTTGTGCTCTTGCCGCTACCGGAAGGCCCGAAAATGGCCGTGATTCCTGCGGAGAGCGATACGTCCAACTCCAATGTGAAATCGTCGTAGCTCTTGCGGAACTGTAGGTTGAGGAACGCTTCACCCATAGTTAAACCACCGCTCGTTTCAACATCCATCTGTGAGCCAGCAATGCAGCCAGTGCTACTGCGAGGGAGAACACGATGAAACGCACCGCAGCATCGTCGTCGCCAATCTGAAGATTGGTGAAGATGGCCAGGGGCAGGGTCTGCGTATGACCGGGAATGTTTCCTGCCACGATTATCGTAGCACCGAACTCGCCCATACCACGCGCGAAGCCAAGCACCGCCCCTGCCAGGATACCCCTGTAGGCCAGAGGCACGGTGACCGTGATGAACACCTTCCATCGGTTAGCGCCCATTGTCCGGGCTGCAAGCTCGAGTCGAGGGTCAACGCCGGCCATAGCCACTTCCATCGACCGCACCATCAGCGGCAGGGAAACCAAGCCGGCGGCCAGCGCTGCAGCGAACCAGGTGAACAGAATCTCAACACCAAGGTCTTCCTGTAGGCCGCCCAGCGGGCCGTTGCGCCCTAGCAACAATAGCAAGGCATAACCGGTCACTACAGGTGGGAGAACCAAGGGGAAGGAAACCAGGGTGTCCAGGAGAACTTTTCCTGGCATGGAGGTCTTGGCCAATGCCCACGCGATGAGCAGACCAATTGGCAGGCCAATGACGGTGCCTACCGCTGCCACACGGAGCGACAGCAACAGGACATCGAACTCTTCAGACGTTGGCACGTTCTACACTCTCACGGTTTGGAAATTATTCAGATGGTAGCTGTTGTGAGCAAGCAGGGCTAGCCCTGCACCCATATGGTACGGGAGTTAGTCACCCACAGAGGTCACGTTATTACCATAGTAGGTTGCAATCAACCTTCATGAGGCGTGAAGCCATGTTCCATGAGCACCCCGGCTGCCTCAGCGGAGTGGAGGAACGCCTGGAAAGCCTCTGCTCCTAACGGATTGTCAGCATGTTTCAAGGTCGCAATGGGGTATCGAATGGGTGAGTGGCTCTCCGGCGGGAATGCCCACAGCGGCCGGAGGGAGTCGTCGCTGGAAGCATCGGTGGCGTAGACGATTGCCACATCCGCATTGCCGCTGATGACATACTGCTGCGCCGTCCGTACATTCAGCCCATAGATCAACTTGTCCTGCAGATCTTCCCACAGACCCATGGCTTGCAGGGCTTCGCGAGCGTAGCTACCCGCCGGGGCCAGCGCTGGATTTCCCATGGCGATGCGTCTGACATCGGCGCCGAGCAGGCTTTCAGGCGTGAAAATAACAGCATCGCGTGGGTCTGCTCCGACGATGACCAGGGTGTTTCCAAGTAGATTGCTCCTTGACCCTTGGGCAATGAGGCCTTCTTCCTCCAGCGAGTTCATTGGGCCCGGACCGGCTGCCAGAAAAACATCGGCAGGCGCGCCGCGTGAGACCTGTTGGGCAAGCGACCATGAACCGCCGAAGCTGAACTTCACCTCTATGCCCTGCTCCAACTCGAACTGCTCACCAAGGGGTTGGAGTACATCGGCAAGGCTGGCTGCGGCGAACACGGTCACTTCAGGATTGTTGCTGCCACACGCGGAAAAGGTGAACCCCAAGGTCAGTACCAGGGCAAGCACGAGAAATGCGTGGCGTAGCTTAACTGTCATGGATTTCATCACACACGAATAATAGCATGGCCCATTTTGACTCGTCAGGAACGGCGTGGAGTCCTGATGGTCCGCAGAGGGCAAAGAGCTTAAGGCTCTGGGTCTGCCCTTTGCGTCCTTTGGTAGCCGCAGGTAGCTTAGGTGCAGGATGAATCCTGCAGGTCTAGGGCTAGCCCTTGTGGTATAGTTTTGCCACTACCATCTAGGAGAGCATTTACTATGACCAGTTCTTCATATCACCTTGGCGCGCGATCCATCTTGAGTACGCCTGCCGGTGACCGTGTTTACTACAGCTTGCCGTACCTGGAACAACAGGGGTTGGTAAAGCTGGACAAACTTCCCTTTTCCATTCGAGTGTTGCTTGAGAACGCCCTACGCAGTGTTGACGGCTACCTGGTAGAGGAGGCGGACGTTGCCGCCGTTGCCAGCTGGACGCCCAAGGCCCCGCCGGAACGCACCTTCCCTTTCATGCTGGGTAGAGTGCTCATGCAGGACCTGACTGGCATTCCCGCCGTTGTTGACCTTGCAGCGATGCGGTCGGCGATGGCTCGGATGGGCGGAGACCCGCAGAAAATCAACCCGTTGGTGCCCGTTGATCTGGTCATCGACCATTCGGTGCAGGTAGACCACTTCGGCACATCCACTGCGCTTCAGCAGAACGTGGAGCGCGAGTTCGAGCGAAACCAGGAGCGATACAGCCTCCTGCGCTGGGCTCAGGGCGCATTCAAGAACTTCCGACTGGTTCCTCCCGGTGCCGGCATCGTCCATCAGGTCAACCTGGAGTACCTGGCAGATGTTGTAACGACCCGAGAGACGGATGACGGCCTGGTGATATTCCCTGACACCGTCATCGGCACAGACTCCCACACCACCATGATCAACGGCCTTGGTGTCCTTGGTTGGGGCGTTGGCGGCATTGAAGCAGAGGCGGTGTTGCTGGGCCAGCCGTACTACATGCAGGTTCCTGAGGTCATTGGCGTCAAGCTGAGCGGTACGCTGAAAGAGGGCGTGACCACAACCGACATGGTGCTCACCCTGACACAGATGCTGCGAGCGCGCGGCGTTGTTGAGAAGTTTGTAGAGTACTTCGGCCCCGGGCTGTCCAACATCCCACTAGCCGATAGGGCTACCGTGGCAAACATGGGCCCAGAGTACGGCGCAACCTGCGGCTACTTCCCCATTGATGACATGACGTTAGAGTACCTTCGAGGTACTGGCCGTGACGAGCAGCAAGTGCAGTTGGTGGAGTCCTACGCTAAGGCGCAGGGGCTCTTCCGCACAGACGCCTCGCCCGACCCTGAGTACACGGATGTACTGGAACTTGATTTGGGCGATGTGGAGTCCTGCCTCTCCGGACCGAAGCTCCCGAACGAACGGGTAGCACTGGGCGATTTGAAGCGTAGCTTCCGTAGCGCCTTCCCTGATCAGACTGCAAAGGCAGAAGAGAACATTCCGCTCACTGCCGACCTCACCATCAACGGCGAGGCGGAGAAGATCGGACACGGCTCGGTCGTGATTGCAGCCATCACAAGCTGCACCAACACATCGAACCCATCCGTGGTCATTGGCGCTGGGCTGCTGGCTCAAAAGGCCGTGGCCAAGGGTTTAAAGAGTAAGCCATGGGTGAAGACGAGCCTGGCCCCCGGGTCGCAGGTGGTGACCGATTACCTGGATGCTGCCGGCCTGACGCCGTCATTGGAGGCACTAGGCTTCCACACGGTGGGCTACGGCTGTACAAGCTGTATCGGCAACAGCGGCCCAGTGCCGCAGCCTGTAGAGACAGCAACCCTGGACAACGACCTTGTGGCCGTGTCCGTGCTGAGCGGCAACCGGAACTTTGAAGGACGCATCCACCCTGTTGTGAAAGCCAACTACCTGGCATCCCCTGTGCTGGTGGTGGCTTACGCTATCGCGGGTACCGTGGACATCAACCTTGAGGCGGACCCCTTGGGCATCGGCGAGGACGGCCAGCCCGTATTCCTGAAGGATGTGTGGCCTTCTCAGAAGGAAGTGGCGGACACTGTAGCGAGTTCCTTGAGCCCCGCAATGTTTAGAGCCCGGTATGACATGGCCACGGAAGGGTCCGATGCCTGGAAAGCTGTACCTGCTCCGACGGGCGACCTGTACGAGTGGGATCCCAACTCCACCTACATCCAGGAAGCTCCGTACTTCCTGAACCTGAAGATGGACGTGGACGAGCCTGAGGACATCAAGGCTGCCAAGGTCCTGGCGGTGTTGGGTAATTCCGTGACTACTGACCACATTTCCCCGGCCGGTGCCATTCCGGAGGACAGGCCGGCTGGTCAATATCTCATCAGCAAGGGTGTACCTAAGTCCGAGTTCAACATCTTTGGCTCTCGTCGAGGCAACCATGAAGTGATGGCACGCGGCACCTTCGGCAACATCAGGCTGCGCAACGGCCTGACCCCTGACAAGGAAGGCGACTGGGCACTCCACAACGGTGAAGTGACAAGCATCTACGACGCCGCCCAGAAGTTCATCGCTGAGGGCGTGCCCACCATCATCTTCGCGGGCAAGGAATACGGCTCCGGCAGCTCACGAGACTGGGCGGCCAAGGGCCCGAGCCTGCTGGGTGTGCAGGCTGTGGTGGCTGAGAGCTACGAGCGCATCCATCGCAACAACCTGGTAGGCATGGGCGTTATGCCATTGCAGTTCAAGACGGGCGATACCCTGGAGAGCCTTGGCCTAACCGGCAAAGAGACCTTTGAGATCATTGGCATATCTGAGGGGATATCACCGGGGCAGAACGTTCAGGTGCAAGCAGTCAAAGGGGACGGCACACGCCTGGCCTTTGATTCCACTCTGCGCATAGACAACCAGGTAGAGGTGGACTATTACAAGCAGGGCGGCGTGCTTCACACCGTGCTGAGACGGCTACTCAAAGAGGGATAGGCCCTCACTGGAAAAAAGTAAAAGAAGAAGCCCCCGCTCATTGAACGGGGGCTTCTTGCATTGTCACTATCTAACGGTGCTAGTCACCAATGTTGCGGGGTGCGGCGGCTGTGGCGTCCTTGAGGGCGTCCATGTCCTTGCCGTTGAAGTAATCAGCATTCACTGCGATGAAGGACTGCTCGTTGGCGGGGGTCTGATCCTCCGCGAAGATCGCGTTCACGGGGCAGACAGGCTCGCAGGCGGCGCAGTCAATGCACTCGTCGGGAGCAATGTACATCATGTTGTCATCGGCAGTGGTGTAGATGCAGTCCACCGGGCACACATCAATACATGCACCGTCTTTTACTCCAACACAAGGCGAGACGATTATATAAGCCATGATCCAAGGACCCCCTTTTCAATTCTGTCTTATTGTCGCCCGCCAGACGCCCGGGTTGAGCGTGTCCTTGTGGGGACGCAGGCGATATTGTAGCAGGCGCAGTCACCAAAGGTCTACCGAATTCTATTCGTTAATCATCCGTAGGGCGGTCTTGGTGGCGTCCTTCAGGGCAGCCATGTCCTTGCCCTCGAAGTAAACGGCGTTGATCTGCTTGTACTCCTGCTCGTTTGCAGGAAGACGGTCCTCCAGGAAAATAGCGCTGATTGGGCATGCGGGAATGCACGCACCGCAATCGATGCACTCGTTCGGTTCAATGTACATCTGCTGATCGTCGTCCGTGGTGTAGATGCAGTCCACCGGGCACACATCGATGCAACTACCGTCCTTGACTCCGACGCAGGGGGAAACAATCACGTGAGCCATTGCTGGAGAGCCTCCTCAAATCCGATATGGTTCTAATTGATGAGCCTACGAGACGATGTAGGCCAAAACGGAAATATTGTAGCACACAGATAAGTCACGGCAAGCCCGGAACCGAGGGGCTACTGTGGCTTAGAGGTTAATGCCGTAGTTGCGCTTGCGGACTGATAGGCTGACGAACGTCTCTGTACGTCGTACGCCGACGATTGTGCCCACAACGGCCTTGAGGAAGTTGCCCAGCTCTTCAGACGTGGGAAGTGTCACCCAGCAGAAGATATCGAATGAACCTGTGGTCACGGAGACCCAAGAACTTTCCTTGAGCTCCACGAGGGTGTTGGCCACTTCATCGATTTTGTCAGGGTCTACCTGGATGCCCACCAGGGCCTCGGTATCGTAGCCCAGGACCTCCGGGTCAGGGAGGGCGACTACCTTGATGTAGCCATCCGAAACCAGCGCCTTCAGCCGACGCCGCACGGTGCCTTCACTGACGCCTACGTCTCTGGCGATGCGGGCGTTGCTGGCCCTGCCGTTGGTTTGCAGTATCTGGATTATCTTTCGGTCTAACTCGTCCATCAAAGGCATGCTCCTGGCTAGTCGATTACTCCTTCCATCGTATGGGCGAGCGACGAAATCTGTCAACGAAATGGTGTTACATTACTGTTACATCTCATCGCTACCTGCACGGAATGGCTGGAACTAGCTACGAAGCGACCGAATGTTGCCTCTTAGGTAGAGCAGCCAGATGGGCAGCGCTACGATTGCCGTAGAAAGCTCCTGGCCAGGCGGTTGGTTGAACCCCTCGTCCAAGATGTAGAACCGCAGCGATTCAAAAGCCCCGGACGGCAGGCTGCTTACGGTGATGATGCCGAATATCAGTAGCAGGGTCAGCATGTAGACTTTGCCGATAAGCCCAGACGAACGCTCTTCAGTCGTCTCCACTTTCCTGCATCCCCAGGCGTGGGCTCCCCACAGGATGCCTCCAAAGAAGGTGAAGCTGATGCCCTTGAGAAGACCTTCTTGGAAGGCGCGTTTCAGCCCCTTTACCTCTCGCTCTTCCTGTAGGACGTCCTGTTCCTCCTGGTAGACGGCCCACTCTGCCTGCAACACCAGAAGCTCCCCGTCCAGGACGAGCTGCTCGGCTTGTGTGGCGTCTCGCTCTGCCTGGGTGGCATCCAGCTTGGCCTCGAGGGCGTGCTGTCGTTCGTTCAACGCGTTCTACCTAATCTGGAAGTTGTTCTGTTGGCTCTGCAACACATCGCCCTTGGACAGTGGTGCACGTGGCGCGAAATCGTTGCTGGAGTAGACGGGGTAGTAGCTAAAGTCGCGATCCAGGGTCTCCGACATGCCTAAGTTCACCAGGTGGCCGATGCCGCCGACCATCAACACGAGGCTGACGACGGACAATAGGGCCAAATACATGCGGAAGAGGGTGCGCGTTGGGAACTCCTGCTTGTCGCCCCGGCGGGCTGCTTGAACCATGTACAGGCCGAGGGCGATGGCACCGGTGATGCCCAGGATGATGAGGAGGGGTACCACCATGCCGATAACGTTATCGGGATCCATGAGTCTCCTTTGCGGCGTGTTGCCTGCTAAAGAGACGCGCCAACACACGATGCGGTTCCGCCCCCGCCTTGCCGGTTCTGCTACGGGCGCTAGGTGGCGTTTGATGGCAGGTGGCTATGTGGCTGATTCGTGGGACCAGGAGACTACTTCGTTGGGTTGCGGATGGTGATACCACATGCGAACAGCCAGTACTGTTCTGTAGGTGGTTCCTGAGTGGCTATAGGAGATGATGAATCGTAGGGTCCCTCGCGATTGGTCTAGCTGCCATTGTGAGAACTCGCCGTGATTCCGTAGGGAGATGCCTTGTGTGCCAGGCTCCCCGGGGAACAACGCACCGTCATCGCCAACGTCCCACTCATCGCTTTGGTTGCCCTCAGTCTTTCCAATCGTGGCTGTGTACTTGATGTTTTGGCCGGGCAATTTCCCCCAGTTGGAAAAGGTAATGTACAGATAGTCGGGTGTATTGCTGTGGGAGGGGTCTTGTTCAGCAACTGGCACATTCAAACGGGGACTCTTGTTGGCACCGATCCAGGGTCTCTCTGAGTTCTTTACGACCTTTCGTGTGTCCCGAAGTGTTGCGATTGCAACGACCAGTGCAACCAGCACGCCAACCACGGCAAAACTGGCACCAATGGCGCTTATCGTGTTCGGTCCCCAACCCCAATCGTCAGTCATGGGCACATTGAACATCAGGAATCCCATGCCCGCAACCGGCGTGCCGGTTTTGCTAGTGGGGCCGCCTTGGGCGGATTTGTTACGAGGGGAGAGGGTTGGTTTTGCTCAGGAGCGGCCCTGCTTTGGAGATAGGCTGGTGTCGTCAAGGAAGGCCTCGGTGATGTTGCCACGCGCGAACTCGACGCGGATTGCGTGTGCCGCAGCGACATCGATGGCCCCGGGCGTGTCCGGCAGCAGGAACGTTCTGGCGTCGCTTGGCAGCGATGAGAAGGGTGGCCCAAGGAAGATCTCTACCTGCCACCTGGCGGGGTCCACGTGGATGGCGACCTCGAACTCCGGCGGTAGCATGATGAGGGACTCAATGGTGTTGGCAGAGCCGAGGGCGTTTGGAGCAAGTACCGTGGTGTACGTGCCCGTATCGAAGTCGCTGCCATCAGGGATATGGACGGCCCTGGACGTTACACCCGGATGGCGGCCGGGTTCCTGTTTGTTGATTGCTGGCACTTGAGGGTTCCTTGCCGCCTTAGGCGGTTTTGTTACTGGGTTTTGGAGTGTTTATTCTTCTGTGAGGTTGCGTTCCCAAATCTGCTCAATGAACCCGTTGTCAAAGAGGATTGTGTACAGAGGTTCCAACTCAGATTGGGCCCGACCAGATGTAGGGTCATTAGAAACAGTGGAGTCAATCACCACCGTGACGGTACCGGGCTGTTCGTGCTGCCCTGCCCTGAGGGTTGTGTCGTCGTTGGGCCCCAGGGTCATGACTCTTTGGCCTCTTGCAAACCTCGACATAAAAACTCCTTGATTGGGTATGCCTACATCTTATGGGTTAAGCGTATCAGACGCGCTGAGGGGGCTCCCGGTAGGTTGCCTGGGATTGACCAGAGGTAGGAATGAGCCACTACCCAAAGTCCTGCTGTAACCAGGTTTCAAAGACCTTCATGGGCTTGCTCTCACCGTCGAATTGAACGGTGTATACCTGTTGGGCATTATCAATCGACTCACCATGAAGTACCGAGACGAAGTTGACACCAACCACCTCACCAGCATCGCCCCACATTCCCATTGGTGTGTCAGGACTTTGATCTCGGATGCGAACTCGCATGCCAATCTCGAACAGAGGCATGCTTCCCCCAGGTTGCGTGATGATGGGGATGATACGCATACGAACAAGGGAAATCAACTACGCCCGGCTTAGCCGCCTTAGGCGGTTTTGTCCCGCTTAGCGGGTTTTGTGGACGGGGGGCGTGGGTTTTGCTTACTGGGCTTGGGAAGTCGTATTGCGGCTACTGGGTGGCGGTACGAAAACCAAATTGACCAAATCATTCCCGTTAAGTATTTGTGCTGCCGGGAGCCGGCTACAACGATCGTTATCATCGTGCTCATCCATGCATACAAGGTGATGCGCATACGCAAATAACTTTAACAATTGAGGCCAGCCACCAAATTGGCCAGCATCAAGGGAGCCGCTTAACTTAGAGATATTTAGGTGCCAACCAATGGCGGGAATTGAGGAAGGTTCTTTTAGGAGAGGGTTATTAACTTCATCACAATTGGGTGTTCCAGGAGTATGGGCGTAGGCATTGCGCAAAGCGTTGACACTGCGACAAAGGCTCCTAACTGAAATGTCATCCAAATTCAACCGTGTGTTAGGGGAGCCATAGGTTTGCTCAAGCACATCGTCAAATATTTGGAGACAAATTGATGTCATGTATTTGCGGTGGTTCTCAAATTCAACAGGTACATTCTCTTGCTGAAAATTCGAAAATTTCACGATAAAACTGCCGTAATTAGAAAAATTAAGGTGGGCGGTATTGGGGAAGGTATCCAATGTGATTCTACCTTCACCTACCACAGATTGAATTACAAAGCTAAATACCCAAGTATCTAGAGCTTGGGCTAGCAAGAGTGAGCGTCCGATCTGAGCAGTTATGACGGACTCCTAAAACCCAGGTTGTTCAGTCAGATTGAGCCAATCATAGCTAATACATACATGAATTAAAATCAAGTGGTTTCCGCGCCAGGGAAAAAAAGCGGCTAAGCCGCTTAAGCCACTACTTTTTTCCGGCGGTTGTTGATGTAGTCGACAAGCACATACTCGCCAAGCTGATCCGGGCTTGAGTAGAAGGCGCGGCCTTGATTGATCTTGGTCAGCTTGTCCACGAAGTCCAGCAAGTAGTAGTTGGACTCCAGCATGAACGTGTTGATAGTGATGCCCTCCTGGGTCACTCGACGCACCTCTCGCAGGGTCTCCTGCATAGTGCGGAAGCTGGGCGGGTAGCTGAACACCGGGTAGGCACCCTCCATGTGGGCGGTGGGCTCACCGTCCGTGATCATCACGATCTGCCGTGTGGCACCCTTGTGCTTGTTCAGCAGCTTGCGGGACATCATCAGCGCGTGCTGCATGTTGGTGCCGGAGACCCAGGCGTTCCAGTTCGTCTCAGGCAACTCTTCTTCCTTGATCCGTATCGCCATGTCTGAGAAGCCGATGAGGTAGATGGCGTCTCGAGGGTACTGGCTGCGCACCAGGGCGATGAGCGCCAGCGCGACTTTCTTGGCTGCGGCCCAACTGCCCCAATGGCCCATGGACTTACTCTGATCCAGCAGCACGCACGTGGCCGCCATGGTGGACTGCTCCCTTTCAACCAGCTCGAAATCGTCAGGGCGTATCTTCACCGGCGTGCCCGGGCCGTTCCTGACGATGGCGTTGTGCAGCGTCTTTTCCAGCGAGAGGTCGAACGAGTCACCGAACTCGTACCGACGTGTGGCCCCCGATGCATCACCCGTCATGCCTGCCTCATACAGGTCATGGCTGGTCATCCTGTCCTTTTTCAGGTTGGCGAACACCTCTTTGAGGGCCTTGGAAGCAATCTTGCGGATGCCGCGGGGTGTCAGCTCCATCTTGTCGCCGTTCTGACGGATGTAGCCGGCATCTTCCAGCATCTTGGCGATCTCTTTGAGCTGCTCCAGGTTCTTCCGGGCTTCCTCGCCGAGTAGCCGCTCAATCTCGTCCATGTCCAGGTCATGGAAATTGCCCTTGCGGGTGACTTCTTGCAGATGCTTCTCGAGTTGGTCCATGTCCTGCAACTCGCTCATCATCTGCATCGCTTGCTGCAAGTCCAGCGACTCATCGCCCATGAACGGGTAGCGCTGATCCATATCGTCGGGCGGTAGGAACTGGGACATGAGTGCGCCGAGCTTTGCCAGTTCGTGGGCCGTCTCGTCGTCGATGAGAGACTCCATCAGGTCTTGGAGCTCCTGGCGCTGCTCGTCAGACATCGATCGCATCAGAGAGTCCATCTGTGCCATCTGCTCCCGCATGTGCTCCATAAGCTCCTGGAACGACTGCGGAGGGTTGTCCCCGAACATCTGGCCGTGCTTGTCCATGAACTCCTGGAAGTTGGGCTCACCGCCCGTCTGGAGCATCTCGTTCATGTCCTTGAGCATGTCCTTCATGCCTGACATGTCCCCGGGGCTCATGCCCTCTAGGTTGTCACGCATGTTCTGCGCCATGTTGTTGGTCATCTGCTGTTTGAGGCTGTCCAGCAGTTCCTTGAACTTTTCAGCCGCCTCGGGGTCCATGAACTCGTAGTCGTTCAGCTCCTTGATGGCACCGCCAAGGCTGCCCGGCAGGCCGTCCAAGGTCTCTTTATTGCGATCAACCTGCTGGCGGAGCTTCTCTGTGAGTTGGTCCTTCATCTCGTCCCGGCCGGGCTCACCGCGCTTTTCCTCCGTGTCCTGCATGCGCTTGTCCATGCCCTGGCGTTCCTGCTCAAGGATCTCGTCCAGCTTCTCCTTCATGTCCTTCATGGTGTTGTCCAGGTTGAAGCGCTCAAGCTGCTGCTGACGCTGCTGGCGAAGTCGCTCCATCATGTCCCGCATGCCGTCCAGACGCTGGCCATCCGGCATCTGCATACCGCGACGCATCATGTCTCGCAGGGCGCGATTGACGTCGCCGTGGTTCATCAGGTCGTCGGCGAGGGCGTCCATGAGGTCATCGTGATCCGGGTCGAAGACTTCCTGGGAGCCGTCCCATTGCGAGTACCGGAACGTCAGCATTCTTTGTACTCCTGCGGGTTACGTTGTTTGCTTGGCGAGTCGTTGGTTGAAGGGGTTTGAACGAGGGTGTTTTGGATATGGCACCAGCCTAGTCTCGATAGCTGGGGGTGTCAATGTGGGTGATTCATCACTATTGAGGTACGTGGCTGTTGCTCCACATACCTGGCCCCAAGTATACTTGAAGCAGCCACTTTCTTTGGTGGTCACCACATAGAAAAACAACGTTGGGGAGAGCAAAACATTGGAGTGGGAACCCGTTATCGGCCTGGAAGTCCACGCGCAGCTGCTCACCAAGAGCAAGATGTTCTGTACTTGCCCGGCTAACTACCAGGACTCGCCGCCAAACTCCACCGTGTGCCCGGTGTGCCTCGCCATGCCAGGTGTGCTCCCTGTCATCAACCAGCAGGCAGTCGAGTTCGTCATAATGACGGGCCTCGCCCTGAACTGCTCCATTGCCGAAAATGTTGAATTCGACCGCAAGAGCTACTCGTACCCCGACCTGATGAAGGGGTACCAGATATCGCAGTGGGAGAACCCCATCTCCTACGATGGCTGGCTGACCGTTGAGCGAGACGGCGTGCAGCAGAAAATCGGCGTGACTCGTGCCCACCTGGAAGAGGATGTGGCCAAGCTCCAACACTCCCGTGACGGCGCCGGTGAGGGGTACGCCCTGATGGACGTGAACCGTGCTGGCGTGCCGCTGATGGAAGTTGTTGGCGAGCCTGACCTGCGCACCGCTGACGAGGCCCGTGAGTACATGACCAAGCTTCGCTCCATCCTTCGGTACATCGGCGTGTCTACAGCGGACATGGATCAAGGCAGCTTCCGGTGCGATGCCAACGTCTCCGTGCGGCCCAAGGGCTCAACGGAGTACGGCACCAAGGTGGAAGTGAAGAACATGAACAGCTTCCGCTCCGTTCACGACTCCATCGAGTACGAGATAGAGCGACAGATCAAGCTCCTTGAAGGCGGAGGCCGCGTGGAGCAGGAGACCCGTGGTTGGGACGAAAACCGTGAGGTTACCGTCTCCCAGCGCTCCAAAGAGTACGCCAACGATTACCGCTACCTGCCGGAACCTGACCTGCCGCCAGTGCTGATATCTCGGGAGTGGGTAGGCGAGTTGCAATCGAAGATGCCGGAAATGCCAGTCGATCGCCTCGCCCGGTTCCAGAACGAGTACAACCTATCGGAGTACGATGCGTCGTTGTTGGTATCTGCCAAGTCGACTGCTGATTTCTTCGAGGACGCAGTGAAGTCGCGCGCACTCGATGGCGATGCCGTCGCCAAGCGAGCTAAGTCGCTGGCCAACCTGGTCAACAGCGAGCTTGCCAGGCTGCTCAACCAATCGGACATTGAAGTGACAGATAGCAAGGTGACATCAGATGGGCTCGCCGAGCTTGTGGACCTGCTTGATGCTCGCACCATCAGCTCAACCCAGGGCAAAGAGGTTCTTGAGGCGATGTTCAACACCGGCGACGCTCCATCTAAGGTTGTAGAAGCTAAGGGTTTGTCGCAGTTGACGGACTCCGGTGCGATCCTGCCTGCGGTACAAGAGGCGTTGGCTAGCAACCCCCAGGCTGTTGAGGACTACTTGAACGGCAAGGAGACTGCCGTCAAATTCCTGGTGGGTCAGGTCATGAAGATCAGCAAAGGCAAGGCCGATCCGGCAATGGTGAACACGCTGTTGGAAGAGCAACTGTCGGCAAAGAAGTAACAGACACACGCTTTCATAGGGCGTGAAGTGGTATAGTAGTCAGGTTGGGCGAAAGTGCCCGCCACTATAGAACAATTACGAGGCAGGGTTAATGGAACCGTTTCTGAACGCAGCGATGATTATCATTTCGGTAGCACTCATCGGTGTGATATTGATGCAAATACGTGGTGAGGGTTCGGGAGCGTTCGGCGCTGCCCAGAGTACCTTTCGTGTCCGACGAGGCGTTGAGCTTCTGTTCTTCCGGCTCACCATCCTCCTGATTGTGGTGTTTGTGGGGGTTGCCATCCTCAGCGCCCGCTTCTCAGATATCTAATTCCACTGGCTGATCTAGTAGATTATCAGCAGCGAACGCTCATGCGTATTCACCTCTTATTCCCCTCTCACTAGCCAATCCCTCTTGTGTTAACAAATCCGGGTTGGTCTCCATGAGACAACGTGCGATAATTGTCTAAATTCATAATCAATGACACTGCGTCTGGTTTTTGGTGGAGTGAAATGGTTGAAGGACAAAGCCCCGATAACGAACCTACCCTTGATCTTCCTGAGATAGTGGAATGTCCGCACTGTGGGTTTGCAAACCTGCCTAACTCCAACTATTGCTGAACGAAGGCGTCCTCAGGACGGGCAGATCACGTTCCGGATGCGTGACCGCGAGGTGGACATCCGCGTTGCCAACAGCAACACGATCTATGGTGAAATGTCTGTAATGCGGCTATTGGATAAGAGCTTTGCGCTCTATACACTTCCGCAATTAGGGTTCTTACCGGAAACGTATAACGCGTATACACAGATGTTGAAGAGCCCCTTTGGGATGGTACTGGTCAGTGGTCCTACCGGCGCAGGCAAGACAACCACGCTCTACGCTTCCGTTGCCCAGCTGGACAGGGTGGGGCGAAACCTTATTACGATCGAAGACCCGGTTGAGTATCGATTCGCCAACATCAACCAGATGCCTGTGAACGTGCAGTCTGGTTTTACGTTTGCTGCAGGATTACGCGCCTGCATGCGGCTTGACCCCAACGTAATCCTGGTGGGAGAGATCCGTGACCCGGAAACTTCCCAGATTGCAGTACAGGCAGCGCTTACCGGTCACTTGGTGCTGTCATCGGTTCACGCTAACGATACCGCTGGCGTCATTGTCCGGTTGATTGACCTTGGTGTTGAGCCGTTCATGGCAGCATCTGCTTTGGTGGGTATTGTAGCCCAGCGCATGGTTCGGCGTCTCTGTGCCCAGTGTACGCGTTCCAGGCCTGCAAACGCTGAAGAGAAGCTTGCCTATGAAACAGAGATGCAGGAAAGCAGAGATGAGTTCCTGTATGGGGATGGTTGCAACTTCTGCTCAGGCACCGGGTACGTAGGACGAACCGGCATCTATGAAGTCATGTTAGTGACTGAAGATATCCGACGCCTCATCCTTGCAAACTCAGGTTCTGATGCCATTCGAGCTCAGGCAAGAGAAGACGGTATGAGCACGTTGTGGCATGATGGGATGACAAAGGTCAAAATGGGAATCACTACTCCTCAGGAAGTGATAAGAAATGTTTTCACCCTCGGCTAGGCCTGGAACCACAAACGGCGCCGCCAACCCGCCATTGACTGGTGAGGCGCAGCAGGGGCAAGCGCCTCAGCGGCGTACCGCACCAGGTCGTCGGGGCTGTCAGAGACTCGCTCTGGGGCGAGAAGGCGTTGCAGGTCAGTGATCAGTGAAGATGCCATTAGCTGGAGCGGTTCCGCCACTTGGTGCCATCTGCACCGTCCTCCAACGACACGCCGAGGGCCTGAAGCCTATCGCGAATCCGGTCAGCCAACTCAAACTGCTTGGCATCTCGGAGTTCCTGCCGAATTTCAGCCAACAGCTCCACAAGGGGACTGGCGGGCCGGGCGGACTCACCTTCTTCGGCGTACAGTCGCAGACCCAGAACACCTGTTAGCTCCCGCAGCGTTTCTTGAGCAGCGGTGATGCGCTTTTTCTCGTCGTTTCCCCGGTTTATTTCCCGGGTCAGATCGAACAGCGCAGCCAGAGCCTGGGGCGTGTTCAAGTCATCGTCCATGGCAGTCATGAAACGCTCTCGGTAGGGTGCCGGGTCTACTGCCTCCGCGGTGGCGTCTGCGATGTTACTTGCATCAAGTGCGGCCTGCATCCGCTCCGCAGCCCGTTGTTGGCCTTCAATGCTCTCATCCGTGTAGGCCAGGGGGCTATGGTAGTGGGAGTTCAGGAAGAACAACCTCATACCGTCTGAGCTGAATTTGGAAAGGGCTTCCCTTACGGTGACCATCTTTCCGAAGGATTTGCTCATCTTGCCATCGTCTATCTGAAGGAGGCCGTTGTGGATCCAATGGTCGGCGAAGGGTTCCTCTCCTGTAAAGGCCTCAGTCTGAGCAATCTCATTCTCGTGGTGCGGGAAGACCAGGTCCTGGCCGCCACCGTGGATGTCCAGATGCCCACCAAGGTAGTGAACTGCCATAGCGCTGCACTCAATGTGCCAACCAGGGCGACCTGGCCCCCACGGGCTATCCCAGGAGGGTTCGCCTTGCTTTGAGGCTTTCCAGAGAGTGAAGTCCATGGCGTGGTCCTTCTGGAGGTTGGGCTCTACACGCGCTCCCGCCATCATGCCATCCAGTGTGCGATGGCTGAGCTTGCCGTATCCCTCGAACTTGGTGACGCGATAGTAGACGTCGCCGTGTGATTCGTAGGCAAAGCCCTTCTCAATAAGGCCCTCTATCATCTCAACGATCTTTACGATCTCGTCCGTGACGCGGGGATAGATGTGGGCAGGCTGCACGTTGAGGTTGGCCATGTCCATCAGATACTCTTCAACCAACTCTTCAACGAGCATCACCGGCGAAGTCTTCTGACTATCGGCCGCGACGATGATCTTATCGTCGATGTCCGTGAAGTTCTGAACGTGTTTCACGGTATAGCCCAGGAATTCCAGATAGCGGCGGAGGGTATCAAAATAGACATAACTCATCGCATGACCAACGTGGGCCGATGAGTAGGGTGTTACGCCGCAAACGTACATCTTGACCTCGTCACCCTTGGGAGCGAAGTCGCGCTTTTCGCCTGTCAGCGAGTCATAGAGTTTCATTTTATTTCCTCTAGAAGTGCTACGGTCTGGGCAATAATGCCCTCACCCGCGCCGATGACGCCAAGGCCGTCGTTGGTCTTGGCTTTGATGTTGACCTGTTCCGGTTCCACGCCGAGGTAAGTGGCAATGCACTGTCGCATGGGTTCCAGATATGGCTTCATGACTGGTTGCTCGACGATGATTGTAGCATCCAGATTGACCAGTCTCCACCCATGTTCGCGAATGAGGGTGGCTACCCGACTCAATAGGTCTTTGCTATCAGCGTCCTTGAACTCCGGGTTACTGGACGGGAACTGCCCCCCGATGTCTCCAAGCCCAGCAGCACCCAGTAGGGCGTCGATAGAGGCGTGGAGAAGGGCGTCTCCATCGCTGCGGCCCAGGAGACCCTTTTCGAAGGGTACAGTGACGCCTCCCAACACCAGCGGCCGGCCTTCCACAAGGCGATGAATGTCATACCCGGTTCCTACGCGGATGGCAGCACCTCCGGGACGACTCTGGACGCAAGAATGGCCTCTGCCATCGCCAGGTCCTGGGGTGTAGTCACCTTGATGTTGCCAAAGTTGCCCTGGAACACCTTGACCGTATGGCCCATGCGCTCCAGTAGAGTTGCCTCGTCGGTGGCGTCCGTGTCGCTATTGGCAAAGGACGCTTCCAACAGGTCTCGTCGAAACACCTGTGGAGTCTGTATAGACCAGAAGCTGGAGCGATCCAGTGTTTCCACCACGTGGGCTTCTCCGTCCACCACTTTGATGGTGTCAGTGACGGGGACGGCGGCTACTGCCGCACCGGTCTCTTTTGCGGCTTCCAGCCCTCGATAGATCATCTCTTGATCCACACACGGGCGGGCTACGTCATGAATGATGACCCACTCTACATTGCCAAGCTTCTCGAGCCCCGCTTTGACTGAGTCCTGGCGTCGTGCGCCGCCGATGCAGAGGTTCCAGCCGACGGCCCAGCCCCTTTGGGTAAGCACTTCCTGGCCCTGGGCGAAGCCTTGCTCTGACAGCACAATCACACCTGCTGCGACTTCAGGAACCGAGGCCAGTACGCCAAAGGTGCAGTCAAGGAGAGGCCTGCCTCTGAGGGGGGCAAAGACCTTGTCTATACCCTCCATGCGGCGGCTTTCGCCTGCTCCTACCAGAATGACCCCTACACGACCCGCCAACGTTACGCTCCGTTTTCAGTGAAAAGGAGAAGCATGCCTACACGCCTCTCCTATGCGATGCGAGTTCCATTCTACCTATGGATAGACGCCGAACCAAGCATAGTCTAGGGCCATCTGAGTGTCAAAATACCTTGCGTGGCTAGGGGTTTGTCCCGTACTCACTCAGCGCCTTCTCGTAATCGTGCGTGGTGTTCAGGTCTATGCGGACAATGGGCGAGTCCATTGCGAGCGTGTGGATGCTCTTCTGATGTCGACCTACCACTTCCCTGATGCCCTGCTGATCCTCCGTGATTGCCAGCAACTCTTCCTTCAGCGAGCCATGGAAGATGATGGGATGACCGCCTCGCCCGTTGTAGGTGGGATGCGCGATGAGCGCGCCGGAACGCAGGTGCTCCTCGATGACCTGTCGAACTAGCTCAGGCGGACGAGGTTGGTCCACGGCCAGGAGGAGAATGCCGTCCACATCGTCGGAAACGTGGGATACGCCCAGTCGAATGGATGTGGTCTTCCCCATCATGTAGTCAGGGTTGATGACGGTCTGTAAAGCATCTGCGCCTATGACGAAGGGGGCAACGTCAGTGGGGTTGGGGCCAAGCACGACGATGATGGGAGATGCCCCTGCCTCAGCAAGGGACGACACCTGGTACTGAACCAGCGGGAGGCCTTTCCAGGGCAACAAGGGCTTGGGTTGGCCCATACGGGAACTCTCGCCAGCGGCCAGGAGGACAGCGGTGATTCCTGGCACCCTTAACTCCCGGTGGACACGGCCTTGCCCTTTTCACTGGCAATGTTGAACAGCCTATCGTCCATCTGTAGTGATACACCGCTGCCACCCAGGCGAACTGCCACAACCTCAGCCATGATGCTGAGGGCGATCTCTTCCGGTGTGCGCCCACCAAGGTCCAGGCCGACAGGTGCTTTGATGGCGCGTATCCGTTCCTCAGGGATTCCCTTACGGAACAGTTCTTCATAGATCATAAGGTTCTTGCGCTTGCTCCCCAGGATGCCCACATACCCTGCAGGAGAGCGTACAGCGGCCTCTGCAGCCATATCGTCGTACTTGTGGCCTCTGGTGGCCACGACAACGGCCGTGTTGGCGTTCATGGCGATGTCTTTAAGCCCTACATCGTAATCGGCAACTACCGTTGAAGCTGCGTCAGGGAATCGCTCGGCGTTGGCGAACTCCTGGCGGTCGTCGACGATGTGGAACTGGTACCCCAATGGTTGGGCCAGGGCTGCCAGGGCCTTGGAGATGTGTCCTCCACCCATAATGACCAGAGTGGGTGGTGTGGTGTATGTCTCTACAAAAATCTCAAAACCTCCCTTGGTGGTGATGTATTCACACTTGCCGTAGGGGATGAGTTCACGGAATTTTATGGCTGCATCTTGATCCAGTGCCTCTACACCGAGAGTACCCTGGGTTGAGCCGTCCTCTTGAATGAAGAGCTTTGTTCCCACCAGGAGCTCCGACCCCTCAGGGGTTCTTACCAGCGTGGCGATGCCTACCGGTGCCCCGCCCTGATACGCCTGCTCTACTTTCTGTACCTGACCAAGGAAATCGCCGGGTTCGTGGATGGGGTCTAACAGGAAGTACATGGTTCCGCCGCAAATCAAACCATCACGGGCGGCAATCTCTTCTGTTAGCTCATACTCACGAACTTCCGTGGGGCCACCGCTGCGGAGTAGGGTCTTTGCGGCGAACCAGATATCGCCTTCGACGCAGCCGCCACCCAACGTGCCCACGCCGCTGCCGTCAGCGCGCACAAGGAGCTTGGCGCCGGGTTTTTGGGGCGTAGAGCCATCGGTTTGGATAACAGTGGCTAGGACGCAGGCCTCGCCACGTTCTAACGCCTTGGCTGTCTCATGAAATACATCCTGCATATTGGCAACACCTCCACGGGACTGCGTCTATTCTACCTTACCTGCTACGAATGTTGCATGCCTTGTAGCTGCATGGCTTCCCGCAGACCATAAAAGAACAGCGCCCCAATCTCCGTGAGAGGGGCGTTGTCCAAGGTTTCGAGAGATATACGGTTTAGTACAGGTGGCAGTTCACAAAGTGGCCTGGTGCCATTTCTTTCCGCACTGGTATCTCCTGGGAGCATACGTCCATGACGTATGGGCAACGCTGGTGGAACCGGCAGCCTGAAGGCGGGTTAATTGGGCTGGGAACCTCACCGCGCAGGATAATCTCCTCGCGCTGGGAGTCCGGGTTGGCTGTCAACGCGGCGGAGAATAGGGCTTTGGTGTACGGGTGGAGAGTGTTGTCATAGAGTTCGTTCGTTTCCGCCTGCTCCACAATCTCGCCAAGGTACATGACTGCTACTTCGTGGGCCAGGTATCGCACTGTTGCCAGGTTATGGGCAACTAGGAGGTACCCTACGTCATAGCTATCCTGCAATTCCTTCAGGAGGTTCATGATCTGGGCTTGAATTGACACGTCAAGAGCGGATACCGGCTCGTCAAGCACAATGAGCTTGGGGTTGCCGACAAGGGCGGATGCGAGGGCCAAGCGCTGCCTCTGACCACCACTGAACTCGTGGGGATAGAGGGTTGCCTGTTGTGTTCTTAGACCTACTTGTTCCAACAGAAGATCGACGCGCTCATAGGCTTCGACCTTCGTAACCTTCTGGTTTACAATCAGGGCCTCGGAGATGATGTCGCGTACACGCATCCTGGGGCTCAAGGAGCTCCAGGGATCCTGGAATACCGCTGACACATCTGTGTGATACTTCTTGAGTTCGTCACCATCAATGGTATGGACATCCTGTCCCTCAAGGGTGACTTGACCGGTGGTTGGCTGCTCCAATCGTAGAATCAGCTTAGCAGTGGTGGTCTTACCACAGCCTGATTCTCCTACAAGAGAGAGAGTCTTCCCTTTTGGTATTGAGAAATTCACGTGGTCAACTGCCTGCACCCAGCCAACGGTCTTCTGCAGAACCAATCCTTTGGTGACAGGAAAGTACTTTGTTAGGTCCTGCGCTTGAAGCAGAATCTCATCTGCCATGTTTCCTCCAACTGATCCGTATCGAATTTAGAGTGTCTTAGGTTGTTGCTTCTGCAACCTTTTTCCATTGGCCTTCCAACCGCCAGCAGTCTGCTGTGTGGCCATCTTCGTCCTGGAACATGGGTGGATACGCTTCTAGGCACTTTGCATCAGCAAATTCACATCGGTTTGCAAAGCGGCAACCAACCGGCAAGTCGAACAACGCCGGCGGCTGTCCTTCAATGGAGTAGAGCTTCTCAACATGAGCATGTTCCATTGATGGCACCGAGGCCATCAATGCCTTGGTGTATGGGTGCGACGGGTTATTGAACACAGAACGCAATTCACCCTGCTCCACAATTTTGCCTGCGTACATCACCGCAACACGATCACACATCTTTGCTACTACCCCCATATCATGGGTAATGAAGATGATGGATACGCCGGTGTCTGCTTGCACCTGTTTCAGCAAGCGGAGGTACTGGGCTTGAATGGTGACATCCAACGCCGTTGTAGGCTCGTCGCAGATGAGTACGCGAGGCGTTCCGGAGATTGCCATTGCGCCCACTACGCGCTGCTTCATGCCGCCACTCATCTGATGAGGATAGTCAATTATGCGTCGTTCAGGGGCTGCTACACCCATCTTGCGTAGGATGTCTACGGCGCGTCCCTTGAGACCTTTATTATCTTCACCTTGGTAGTACATGCCCAAGGCTTCAACCATCTGGTTGCCAATGCTATATACCGGGTTCAGAGATGTCATTGGGTCTTGAAGAATCATGGAAATCTTCTGACCACGGATGAACCTCATCTCTGGCTCAGGGCGCTGCAGGATATCCTCACCGTCCAGGATTATCTGGCCACTCACGGTGCGCGCTGCCGGTTTGGGTGCCAGCCTCAGCATGGATAGAGCTGTCATGCTCTTACCGCAGCCGGACTCTCCCACAATGCCCAGGGTTTCCCCCTCGCGCACCTCGAAGTTCAGACCGTCCACAGCCTTAGTGACACCCCATTTGGTATAGAGGTACGTGCGGAGATCACGAACTTCTAGAACCACATTTCCGATTTTCTTCTCGGGTTCCTTGTAGACCTCAGAGCTGGTTGTCATATCACCTATACCTGACGTAGTTTCGGATCCAGTTTGTCCCGTAGCCAGTCACCCATCATGTTCATTGAGAGCACTGTGAGCATGATGGCAATACCCGGCATCACCGCAATCCACCAGGCGCTTGCAATGTGGTCACGTCCATCGGCAACCATGACACCCCAGGCCGGGTTCGGCCGTGGGATTCCAGCGCCCAAGAAGCTGAGAGTCGCCTCAAGCAAGATCACTGTTCCTACCTGGAGTGTAGCCAGCACAATGAGTGTGTTGGTGATGTTTGGGAATACGTGCTTGATGATGATCCGGGTATTAGATGCCCCGGAGACTCGTGCACGGGCGATAAAGTCCATCTGCTTGATGGCCAATACCTCCGCACGAATCTGTCTTGCATAGCGAGACCATAACAAGACTGAGATGACGCCGATAGCTGTCCAGAAACTTGGGCCAAACACAGCCACGATAACCAGCGCCATTAGGATAAGTGGCAGCGATAAGAATACGTCCACGATTCTCATAATCAAATGGTCTACCCAGCCGCCAAAGTACCCGGATACAAGTCCGAGTGTTGTGCCTAGAGTGCCGCCGATTGCGAGGGCTGACAGGGAAACCATGAGCGAAATGCGTGATCCATGCATGACGCGACTAAGGATGTCACGTCCCTGTTTGTCGGTCCCAAAAATATTGGACCAGGATGGGGGTTTGTCTTCTGATCCAGTGCTCCAAACTGGCGCAGTCAACCTCTTGCTGAGTTCCTGCTTCAGCGGGTCATGAGGTGCTGTCCAAGGAGCAGTAAGTGCCGGGAAAATCAGCACTACGAATAAAATCGTCAACCAAAGGACAGGATAATCCTTAATTGCTACACCAATGTAGTGCTTCAGCTTTGACGGACTATACCAAGACGATTCTTTTGGCAGTTCGAGAACGTTGCCTTCAGTAGCCATTGTAGGTTCTCCTTTTTTCCCTGCTGGTGATTACTTGTGTTTATGTGAAACGTACGCGTGGGTCAATGTAGGCGTACAAGATATCGATCAACAGGTTCATGCCAATGAACAACACCGAGATGAACATGGTCACCGCTTGAATTACCTGATAGTCACGGGCGTTCACAGCCTGGAGGGCCAACAAGCCGATACCAGGCCAGGCGAATACGGTTTCAATGGTTACCGAGCCGGTCATCTGGCCAACCACGATTGCACCAAACACAGTCAATGGTGGGATGGCAGCGTTCTTGAGGCCGTGCTTCCATATCACCTTCCACTCAGGGAGCCCCTTGATGCGGGCAAGCTTAATGTACTCACTGTCTAGGACATTGAGCATGGAAGATCGGGTCAGGCGCATGAAAGACGCAACCGAGAACCAGCCGAGTGCTATTCCGGGCAAAATCATGTGGTCAAACCCGCCGCGTCCCGACGTTGGGAACCACCCTAATTTCACTGCGAAAATCCATATCATGACGATGGCCAGCCAGAAGGATGGTAAGGATTGGCCTAATAAGGCAATCAGTTTCCCAACGGTGTCTAATAATGTCCCCTTTTTCACAGCGGACATGACCCCAATTGGAACTGCTAATACCACGCTTACTAGAATTGAGAAGCCAGCTAGTTGAAGGGTTGCTGGTAGGTGAAGGAATACTAATTCCATGGCTGTTCTTCCCTGCCACTTGAACGAAGGTCCGAACTCTCCGCGGGAGGCGTTCTTCACAAAGGTGAAGTACTGAATATACCAGGGATCGTTCAGGCCCCAGAGTTCGCTGATGCGTTCAAATGTCTCGTCATCCGCCTCGTCAGGAAGCAGGACGTCCAGCGGGTTGCCGGACAGCCGCGCTAGCGAGAACACAATGATACTTACCCCAATAAGGGTAAAGACCGATTGGATCAAGCGTATGAGAATATACCGCTGCATATCTCCCTCAATTCTTCTGGGCTTTCCTGCTAACTAATCGTTAAAACTCGCCGAGTATACTCGAGCACAGTCACGAACGCTACTATATTCCCGTTCAATTTGGCCCAGGTCCTCAATATACGTGTGTACGACCCTGGCTCCAAGAAAGATTGCATTAATTGGTTACTTGCATTTCACAATCTGTACTGGCTAGTGATGAACGAGATATTTAGTTTAGGCACCACAAACCCAGTTGATAATTTCAACGTGGAGAATAAGTATCATAGGACTATGAGGCTGTCAAGCCTGTTTTATCGGGTAAGGAGGGGTTTATACCGGGGTTTAATCAAACAAAATGGCACGTTGTAGCTACGGCCAGTGGTTGGTTCTCCCGTTTTCGGCTGCCCAAAGCCCAAATGCCAGAAATCCTCGAACTCCCATGGGTTTTCCTAGCATTGTGCTTTCAAACCATCGTTTCCGCTGGAGGACATAATGGGGGCTGGCACCGGTTGCTAAGAAGAATTGAAGGCCTCCAAGGAGAGCTGTTGTTAGTGTGAGAAGGCCAATGCTCCATCCAACAATGATTGAAGCGGGTTTCAGGATGATCCAACGCATGATTCCCCCTTGGTGTTCAACTGACGGTACCTCCAAGTTCTGCTGAGCGGGCCTCGATCGAAATTTCTGTGTGAGCCTCACATCGCGCTCGGCGGGCGATGCGACATCTAGATTCTATGATTTCATGGTATTTAACGCTGCCCTGGCTGCCTCTCGCTCAGCGTCCGTCTTCCTCTGACCGCTACCTTGACCCAGTGATTCATCCCCAACCAGAACCTCTACAGTGAAGGTCCTTGCGTGTCCTGGACCGGTCTCATCCAACAGCCTGTACGTGGGAGTCCCACGCCCCTGGGCCTGCATAGCCTCTTGGAGTGCGGATTTTGAGTCCTGGGGCACCGGGTCAGCAGCTATGCGATCAAGCTGTTTCTTCAGCACCCTAAGGCCAAATGCTTCAGCTTCCTCGTATCCCTTATCAAGGTAGATGGCGCCTACCAACGCTTCAAGGCCAGCCGCAAGGTTGGAGGGCTTTGTCCGGCCACCGGTTCGTTCCTCTCCCTGCCCAAGGTAGAGAAACTGCCCCAACCCCAGGGCCAGGGCAGCTTCACTCAAACATTCTCCGCAGACGATTGCTGCCCGGGCGGCGGTGAGATCCCCTTCTGGCATCTCCGGGTAATCCTGATACAGCCTATTTGCTACCGCCATACCTAAAAGAGCATCCCCCAGATACTCAAGCCTCTCGTTAGAGACCGGAGCGTCCAGGGGATGCTCATTTATATACGAACTATGTATGAGACTGAGCTGAAGCAACTCTGGATTTTGAAAATGAACGTCTATTGCGGCTTCAACGGATTTCAGTTGCTGTGTCTCCATCTCGATTCTACCTATTGTCCAGCGGTGAAAGCTCCCTTGGGCCACGGAGGCTGGGGGCGCTTTACCTCACCGATGTAGATGTGTTCACTCATCAACTCGGAGAGCATTTCAAGGACTCTAGGGGCTTTCCCCGCCGGAGGCTTCAGCATCTTCACGAAAGCTGCAGCGCCGTTGGGGAATACGAACGTTGGGGTGCCAAACACTCCGTAGCTCTCCACAGCTTCAAGGTGATCCGCCACTACCTGGTCTTTCACTGCGGGGTCTTCCATGTCAGTGCGTAGCTTTTCCAGGTCAAGGCCCACATCACCGGCAACTTGCATCAGGACCTCTTTGTCGCCGATGTTGACCCTATCCTCATGTCGAGCTCGGAGGAGGGCAATATGAAACTTCTGGAATGCCTCTTTGCCCTGCTTCTTGGCGGCTTCGCCAGCGCGAAGCGCCCATAACCCGCGATACTCATAGTCATCTGACTGCTCCCAGACTTTCCAACCCGGCTCCTGCTTGTTGTTGATCTGTTCCAGCAGGAAGCCCCTCCAGTTGATGTCCAACTCTTCGCCGGCTTCTTCTTTTGCAGACTCCAGCCACACGGCTGCGTTATAGACGAAGGGTCAGGTGTAGTCGAAGAAAACGTCGCACGATACCTTTTCCATAAATCCCCCCTTTTACACTTGGGGCTATTGTAGTGAGGAACAGTAACTGCGTCAAAGCCCTGTCCCTGCGGCGATACTTTATTTGATGCCGAGTTTTCCTTTAAAGATTTAAACGTAACGCGTTTCTATAGCCCTTGCTACTAGGAGGGCTTTGTGCGAATATGGCTGAGGGGTACTGCAGGAGCGGTAAATGGACATCGTTGAGACGCATGACCTAACAAAGATTTACGATACTAGGCAAATTGCCCTTAATAGTGTCACTCTCTCTATTCCCCGGGGTTGCATCTTTGGGCTGATTGGCCCCAATGGTGCAGGGAAGAGCACAGCTCTACGCCTCATCATGGGACTTCAACGCCCCACTGCCGGTGTTATTAAGGTCTTTGATGAACCTATGACCCTTGCCTCAGGACATTTGCGCCGCAGGATAGGGTTCCTCTCTCAAGGCGGCAACTTCCCTACAGATATGACCCCTATCACTTACCTTGATCTCGTAGGAAAACTCTTCGGCATTGGTTCAAGCATACGGAAGCCCAGACTCTCAGCCTTGCTCCACGCCATGGACCTCCTGCAAGCGTCGTCGCAGCGTATAGACCATCTCTCCAGCGGTCAGCGAACTCGACTGGGCATTGCTGCGGCCCTCATGAACGATCCTGACATGCTTCTTCTGGACGAACCTACCATCGGACTGGACCCGGAGGGTCGCCATTACACCCTGGACCTCTTTGAGGAGTTACGGAACAAGGGCAAAACGATTATCCTTTCCACCCACATCCTTCCCGATGCAGATCAGACTTGTGACTACGTGGGTATCCTGAACCACGGAAAGCTGGTTTTCACCGGTTCTGTGCGAGAAATGAAGCAGCTTAGCCTCGATAACACTGTCGACATGATGGTTGAGGGGGAGGTGGAGCAGGCGCTCCAGACTATTAGCGTAGAGGTAAGAGGCATTAAGTTTGAACGTATGGGAGCAAATACCGTACGGGTTGCCTTTGACCATGAGGGAGAGTTCACATCTGTCCTAAGCCAGGTATTGGACGCTTTCTCTCGACACGGCGTGATCCTGAAATCCATTCACCCCGCAGGAAACCTGGAAGATGCCTTCCTGAAGACTCTTGCTGAAGACAGGCGACGAGGATTTGCTCGCGCCTTCGAATCTGAGGACGCCATTGGACAAGTGGTGGGCAAAGCAGGATCAGACGAACCTGAACCTGAACCCGATGCCCCAACGTCTGATGAGCAGTCTACCGGTGAGGTTGTTTAATGAATGCGTTTATCTCTCTTCTTGAATATGATTTGACCGTTCTGGCACGCTCTTGGATTGTCCGGTTCTGGTTTTTCTTGACCATCGTAGGTGGCGTTGCCGCTGTCATCATCGCAAAGAACTTTGAGGACACAACGTCATTCCTTCTGGGTTGGGCGTTGGTCATGTATATGGCTCTCGGCAGCCTGGTAGTGCTGGTGAACAGCGTCAGTGCCATCTCTCTTGAGTATCGATTCCTGGGGGAGTCCATCATCAGCAGAGGAATAGCGCCGACGCCCTATGTACTGGCCAAGCTGGTCTCTCGCTCCTTTGGTACTATCTTTATGTTCCTTATGATTGTTGTGCCTACGGCTTTTGTCATGAAAGCAATGGCTTTGAACAACGACCTGACGGTTGAGGGTATCTGGGTGGGTCTGGCCTACTGGACGCTCATGCTCACGGTCCTGTCCTTTCTGGGGATTACCGTAAGTGTCTTGTTCACCAATACCCTGCTGGGCCTGGTGATCCTAGGCGTTTTTTGGTACATCAGCCTGGGTTTACTGAACGTGGCGTATGCCAACGGCTTCACTCCAGAAGGCGTCTTAGGTAATCTGCCTTTGGTTTTGCAAGGGAAATCACTAACCATTGAAATTACCACGTTGGTCACATTAGGGATTGTTCCGCTGGTGATCCTTCCTTTCATTGCATTGAAGGCGCTGAACAGCCGGGATCTTTAACCTCTATCTCTTACTAGCAGACTTACTTCGAGTGCGGAAACATCGATTGATACCGCTATGCCCAAAACCTCTCACTCTTCTTGATGCATCAGATACAATATAAGAGGGAAAGATCGATTTTCTCCCGTACGTAAACGCCGGAGGTGTGTGCTATGGAAATTGTTGAGGTCATGGAATCCGGTGACTACGAGCAACTGGTGGTTGCTGTAGACAAGAATGCCGGGCTAAAAGCATTCATCGCGATTCACGACACCACGTTAGGCCCTGCCCTTGGCGGCACCCGCATTTGGCCACACCCAACGGAAGAGGCAGCACTCACCGATGTCCTGCGCCTGGCCAGGGCGATGACGTACAAGAACGCGGCAGCGGGTCTCAACCTTGGCGGCGGCAAAGCGCTTATTTGGGCCGACCCCCGGACAGACAAGCATGAAGGGATGATGCGTGCCTTTGGCCAGTTCCTGGAGGGTTTGGGCGGCAGATACATCACCACGGAGGACGTGGGTTCATCGCCGGAGGACCTGGTGGCGATAAGCCAAGCGACGTCCCATGTTGTTGGCCTCCCTCGCACGTTGGGGGGTAGCGGCGACCCCTCCAAGGCAACAGGATTTGGCATTTACCGGGGAATGAAGGTCGCTGCCCGACAGGCACTTGGTACTGACTCGCTAAAGGATGTGTCGATTGCGATCCAGGGATTCGGGAAGGTAGCGGGGTATCTCACCGACCATCTGCTGGTAGAGGGCGCTCGACTCACCGTAACGGATATCAACCCCGATGCCCTTGACCGTGCCAGGGCTTTGGGATGCACCATCGTGGAGGATCCAGACGCTATCTACGATGTTCCCAGCGATATCTTTGCGCCATGCGCGCTGGGCGGTTCCATCAACAGCGATACGACCGCTAGGCTTCAATGCAAGATAGTTGCAGGCTCGGCCAATAACCAGCTTTTGACCCCGGAAGACGGCGAGATACTGTGGAAGAAGGGCGTCCTGTACGTTCCCGACTACGTCTTGAACGCCGGGGGTGTCATCAACCTCTCTTATGAGATCGGTCGACCGTACCAGGAGGAAGAGGCTATGGAGCGGGTTGCAGGTATTGCTGACTCCGTAGAGAAGGTGATGAGTATCTCCAAGGATGAGGACATCTCACCTGCCAAGGCCGCTGACTGGTTAGCAGAGATGCGCATCAAGAGCGTCAGGCGCGCCAAGGGCATCTACCTAGCTCCTTAACAGGATTCATCCTGCACCTACAAGGCTGAGCCTTGACCCAGGCTACCTGACGGATGATAAAAGTGGAGGACATATTCCCACAGGTATCGATACGAAATCGGTCTAGGGCAAAGCTCTTGCTTGGGTAACCGCAGGAATACAGGTCCAGGGTTAAACCCTGGTTAGCCGAAGCCCATACGATGGATTTCCTCATCGCCCCAACCAAGGTGGTGGGCCAGCTCATGTATCACGGTGACCTGCACCTCTTGTGCCAGCTCTTGCATGTTTGCGCAAATCGATTCTAAAGGTCGTTGGAACAGCGTCACTCTGTCTGGCAGCACCATAGAGTAGTTTTCTCTGTCGGTAAGCGGAACACCCTCATAGAGTCCCAGAATGCCGTAGCGGTCCGCCCCTTCCGTGTAGTCCATCTGCTCCGACGATGGCCACTCCTGGGTCATTACCTCCACATTGTCCAGGGCATCGTGAACCTCTTGGGGCAGCGCTTCCAAGGCGTCAGATACCAATTTAAGGAACGCATCTGGCGGCAGTCCATCCAATGCTATTCGGCTCCCACGCGCGTGCGGATATCCTTTACTCGGTCAAGCTGCTCCCGATCGGGGCCTTTCTTGTCGGTGCCGGGTACTTCCAGCAGGAACGGCACATCGCGAAATGCAGGGTGCGCCATGATGACCTCGAACCCGGCCAACCCGATATGCCCCTCACCAATGTTCTCGTGCCTATCCACGCCGGAACCGAACTCCACCTTGGCATCGTTGGCGTGTACAGCCGCCAGGTTCGATAGACCGATCTCTTTGTCGAACTCCTCCATCGCCTTAACCAGTGTGTCTTGCTGGGACACATCGTAGCCGGCAGCGAAGGCGTGCTCCGTGTCCAGGCATACCTTCACCTGCGAGCTTGCCAGGCCCTTCATGACTCCGCCGATCTCCGCGAAACTGGCGCAGATGTGGTTACCCATGCCAGCCGTGTTTTCTATTAGGAGTTGGGTGTCTGAGGGTGAGTTCTTCAGAACTTCAGCGAGGGCATTAGTGGTCTGCTTGAGGATGGCGTCGTACCCAGCACCTTTATGGCTGCCGCAATGGAAGATGACCCCTTGTGCACCTATCTGCGATGCACACCCCATGTAGTTGATGAGGGCTGCAATCGACTTCTCCACCAGTTCGGGGTTGGGACTGCCGAAGTTCATCAGGTAGATGCCATGGAGGAACGCCGGGCCGATGCCCATCTCCTCGCTCTTCTGCCGGAACGCGATGACCTGGTCTTCTGGCGGCGGCTTGAAGGCCCACCCCTGAGGCGGCGAGCAGAAGAGCTGCACGGTCTCTGCGCCTATCTCCGCGCCCCGGTCTATAGCGTTGCTCAGTCCTCCCGCCGATGAAACGTGTGCGCCAATTTTCATGTTCTACCCCAACCCTAGTTTGGTGACGATTTCCCATTCCTCTGGTGCCACTGGCTGGATGGACAATCGCGCACCACGCTGGGCTACCATCATCTTCTCAAGCCCCGGCAGAACCTTGATGGCCTCCAGAGTGACGGGCTCCTTGAACTCCTGCTCAGCCTTGATGTCCACCATGTACCAGCGGGGTTCGTCTGGGCTGCTCTTGGGGTCAGGGTGCGCCGACTTGGGATCCCATGCGGTGGAGTCGGGGTAGCCGGAACGCACTACGATTGCTGTGCCAACTACTGCCATGGGTGCGGCGTTGCTGTGGTAGAACAGTACGCCATCGCCCTCTTTAATGTCATCGCGAAGGAAGTTCCGAGCTTGGTAGTTACGGACGCCGTCCCACTCGGCCACGCCGTCGTTCTGCAAGTCTGTGTATGAGTATGCGTTGGGTTCTGATTTGAACAGCCAGTATCGACGTTCTGCCATGTGTGTTGCTCCAGTATGGATTTCTGGGGCCATTGTAGCGCAACCGGGCGTGATATCAATTTAGCCCGTCGTTCCCGTGAAAGAGGAAATCTAGATGGCCTCCCGCTGGACCCCGGCCTGCGCCGGGGTGACGGGGAACGATAGATACTCGGCAACGTCTCCCACAGATATTCCCTAGCCACTGTTCACCGCTGCTGCCATAATACTGACATGACACCCCTGAATCCGACAACCGTCTACGACTTGGGCACCATGGAGTACCAGCGCGCCTGGGATATCCAGCGTGACCTGGTGCAGCAGCGCATTGAGGGCGCTATTGGCGACACGTTGTTGCTGCTTGAGCACCCCCACGTCTACACGCTGGGTCGACGCGGCACGATGGACGATGTGCTCATGTCAGCAGAAGCTCTTGCGAAAGCAGGCGTGGCCGTCCATGAGGTGGACAGAGGTGGAGAGGTGACGTACCACGGGCCAGGCCAGCTTGTGGGATACCCAATTCTAAACCTGCGGGAAATTGGTGGGCCCGTACGTTACGTGCGAGAGTTGGAATCAGCCTTGATTGACGCCCTGGCTACGTACGGCATTGATGCCCGCACCGTGGAGGGCTTGCCCGGTGTGTGGCTTGGCGATGGCCCAGAGCAACGGAAGATCGCAGCTATTGGCGTACGGGTAAGCCGTGGTGTTAGCAGTCACGGGTTTGCGTTGAACGTCAGCACAGACCTATCGTATTTTCAGCACATTCTGGCCTGTGGAATCCCTGGCTTGAACGTGAGCTCAATGGAGCAGGAGTTGGGCCAGGATGTGAATGCCGGTGTGGTGCGCCAAGCTGTAGTGGCTGCCCTTGAGACTCGCTTGGGGTTGGCTACCCATTGGGCGGAGAAGATTGAGGCCCAGAACCTTCTGCGACAGGTATCGATGCCGTAGCCAGGGTTATGCTGGATCCAGGATGATCACTTCAACCCCGGACAGCAAATCCTGCCACTGCCGGATGTCCAATCGAATGGCTTCAGAGCGTCGCCACAGACCCGGAGCCCAACCGTCCGCCTCATCCAACTTTGTCATAGCGGCTTCCAGCAAGTCTTCCGCCTCGGTTGCCATACCACGCCATCGCTCGATGTCTTCCCCAGAACCTTCCAGATCAACCTCGTTCCACTCATCGATGATTACGTACAAGGCTGAAGCCCCTTTGTACTCACGTGATTGTGCGTCCAATGCTAGTACCGTGGATTTCGACTGTCGATGGCTGGTGTTAAAGGTGGTGTGGAGGCCGGAAGGCACGAGTTCCAGGAGGGCTTCACTCTTGGTGACAGCTACTTGAGCATTATCCTTGGCCGTATCGAACGCTTTGCTGGACTCGTCGAAGAACGTCGCTGCTTCGCCGAAGTTGGTGTTGATGACAGCAAGGAGTCCTTCTTGAATCAGCAGAAGGGCATCGCCGTGATTCGGGCCTAGGTCATCATTGATGAGCGCCTGGAGTTCTGATTGGATGGTAATTGCCATGTCCAGATCGTCCTGCGCGCCCTTGAGTGTCCGTACTTGATTCGTCAGTTCAGTCTGATCGCTCTGGGCCTGTGACAGGTTTGATTCCAGGCTGGTTAGGTTCGTCCTGGCTTCCAGGAGGTCAGCGGACGCGCTTTCGGAGGACGCTCGGGCTTCTGTCAGGAAATTCCGAGAGGATTCCAACGATGTTTCCAGGCCGACGCGGGAGGCTTTTTCATCGCTGAGCTCAGTCACCACGGCGGCGAGCTGGGTATCGCGATCGGAGAGTCGACTCTGTAAGCTGGACAACTCTTCCTTTTGTATCTCTGTTTCTGCTTCCAGCGATGACACGTCCGGCTGGTAGACGGCAAACCCCACGAGGTACCCACTAATAAACAAAACGATGGCACCTGCGCTTATGGAACCCCAGAGCCAGCCTTTAGACATGAACACCCTCCGCTGAAACCCGGGCCATTGTATCACTATCCATACAACGCCCTCCACAACCATTACGTTACTCTTCAAGCAACGGACGTATTTGATGCAATCTTTGGCTGGCGTGAGGCGCCCTGGCGTACAATAGTGCCAGCTACCTATTCTGCACACCTTGAGGGGTCATGGCATCACTGGTGACATTGGATCAGGTGAAGGTTCACTTCGCCGTACGCAAGATGCTCTTCAGCACCCAGACTGTCCGAGCAGTGGATGGCGTTTCGCTATCGCTGGATGCCGGAGAGACCGTGTCCGTTGTAGGTGAGTCCGGTAGTGGCAAGACTACGTTGGGCCGGGCATCACTTCGACTCGCGCCTATTACGGAGGGAAGCCTGTCATTTGACGGGCAGGACATCACCAGCGTGCGAGAGGGTAAGCTGCAATGGTTCCGAAGGCGCGCTCAAGCCGTGTTCCAAGACCCGTATTCCAGCATTGACCCGTTTATGGACATCCAACAGATACTGGAAGAACCACTACAGATACACAACATCGGAGATCGGACGGACAGAGTTCATCAAGCCCTGGAGGACGTGCGACTTTCCCCTGCCGGCGAGATAGCTGAGAAGTACCCACATATGCTCTCCGGCGGACAGCGCCAGCGCGTGGGCATTGCGCGGGCGTTGATCCTGCAACCCGAGTACATCCTTGCCGATGAGCCCGTTTCCATGATCGATGCGTCCAGCCGCACAGAGATCCTCTACCTGATGCGAGATCTGCAGGACCGCATGGGCATCGCGTTCCTCTACATCACCCATGACATTGCCACCGCGCGATACTTCTCTGACCGCATCGCCGTCATGTACCTGGGCCGGGTAGTGGAGCAGGGGATCCCCGGCGAGGTGCTGGATGAGCCTCTGCACCCGTACACCAAAGCCCTCATCGCAGCGGTGCCTGAGGCCGACCCGAACAACAGACTGCATGATAGGCCCTCCGTTCCCGGTGAAACACCAAGTCCGACAAACGTCCCTACAGGCTGCAATTTCCACTCACGATGCCCCCAGTTCATGGCAGGCCAGTGCGACGTCGTCGATCCGATGCTGGTGCAGGTGCGGCCAGGCCGGTGGGTTGCGTGCCATCTTTATGTGGAGACTAAAGACGGGTACGTGGGGACTAGAGACGCGTATGTGGAGACTGAAGCCGACACGGAAGATAGCAAATAAACGAAGTTCACAGGAGAACACATGGACCTCTACACCCTGATCCGAGACATCCCAGACTTCCCCCAGAAGGGCATCGTTTACAAAGACATCACACCGCTACTCAAGGACGCTGCCGGGTTCGCGGAGGCCGTGGACGCTATGGCCGCGCCCTTCGCCAATGAACGCATAGACGCCGTGGTTGCGGTGGAGGCTCGTGGCTACATCCTTGGGGCGCCACTGGCCTTGAAGCTCAACGCAGGGTTTGTGCCCGTTCGGAAGCTGGGTAAGCTGCCCTTCGATACCCACAAAGTTGAGTACCTGCTGGAGTACGGCTCTGACACCATCGAGATACACCAGGACGGCCTGGAGTCCGGACACCGCGTCCTTATCGTCGACGACATCCTGGCTACCGGCGGGACGCTTGAAGCGACGGTCAATCTGGTTCAAGGCACGGGTGCGGAGATAGCGGGAATGGCGCTGCTGGCGGAGATCGGCGGTTTGGGCGGTCGAGACAGGCTGAAGGGCCGCCGCCTGGAAGTCGTCCTCACTTTGTAGCAGGGGCTCGTGTGTCGCTGTGTTAAACCGGGGGCACGTCCCCCGGAACCCCCTTGGCTCCTTTGCCTAGCTCTGGCGGAGCCAGCAGCGGGCGATGTGGCCTTCTTCGACCTCGAAGGGGGGAGGGTCGTCCGTGAAGCAGACATCGGTGGCGTAGGTGCATCTTGGGCTAAACCGGCACCCGGGGGGCCGCTCGACAAGGTCAGGTGGCGCACCGGGTATGAACTCTGGCTTCACCTCGGCATGGAGCTTGGGCATGCTCGCCAGGAGCTTCTCTGTGTAGGGGTGGGACGGTCTGAGCAGCACACCCTCGATGTCACCGTACTCGACGACTCGACCGCCGTAGACGACTGCCACGTGGTCACACACATCGCTGGCCAGGGCGATATCGTGGGTGATGAAGATGAGGGATAGACCCAGCTCTCGCTTAAGCCTTTTGAGCAGGTTCATGATTTGGGCTTGAACCGAGACATCGAGGGCCGAAGTAGGCTCGTCGAGGATGGCGAGTTTTGGTTCCTGCACCAGTGCCATCGCAATGACGACTCTCTGTTTCATGCCGCCGCTGAGTTCATGGGGGTAGCGACCGAAGACGTCTTCTGTGAGGCCCACCAGTTCTATCATTTCCCGCACTTTGGCATAGGCCGCCGGCTTCTTGATGCCGCCCTCTGCCAGCAACGCTTCCCCTATCTGGTGACCGACGCGCATGACGGGGTTGAGGGAGTTCATGGCACCTTGGAAGCCCATGGAGATAACGGTGCCGCGGTAGGTGCGCCTGAACTGATCTTCTGGGAGTCCCAGGACTTCTGTGCCGTCCAGGGTCATGCTGCCTTCTAGCTGTTCCGCATTACGAGGGAGGAGCCGCATGAGGGCGAGGGCGAGGCTGCTTTTGCCGCTGCCGGATTCTCCGACGATGCCCAAGGCTTGCCCGATCTCTAACTGGAACGATGTGCCATCGACGGCTTTAACGAGGCCGCGGTCGGTGCGGTATGCGAGCTTGAGGTCTGTCACTTCCAGGAAGGCCACGTTTGCTCCTTACTTGTACCTAAGTCACCTTACC
>JAPYRQ010000016.1 GCA_029936935.1 Dehalococcoidia bacterium
GATCTTTTCTGGCAACGGTCTTTTTGTATACGCCATTCGTAACAACCACCAACGCTGCAGTTCGCTTCGAAGTTCGAAATCGAGCCCTGTATCACCAATCCGTTTGGTTAAGGCACTATC
The DNA here is from genome assembly GCA_029936935.1 of Dehalococcoidia bacterium. Lineage (GTDB taxonomy): Bacteria > Chloroflexota > Dehalococcoidia > Lucifugimonadales > UBA1127 > UBA1127. Next base: position 121 of record JAPYRQ010000016.1, read on the forward strand.
GTCTATCGACTCAAAGTCGACGAGTTCGGTAATTGTTGCTTTAAGTCCAATACTTTCAGCTCGATCCAGATCCGACTTGCTGTAACCAAAGCCAGCTCTACGGAGGAGATGAGCCACCTTTTGTCGTTCGGTGAGATTGCTTGTGTCGGCCTCGAAAATGCTAATTTGACTAGGAATCGGCTTGGGCGTTGGCGTAGCAGTGGGTTGAGGCAAGGGTGTTGGGGTAGCCTTCGGCATCGGAGTCGGGGGCGCTGGTGTTGCCGTTGGAGGTATGAAGGGAGTTGGGGTTGGCACTGGGAGGGTAGGAGCTGGGATCGGAGTATTAAATGGAGTCGGGATTGTCGTGGACGTCGCGATTGGAGGGTCTGTAACTCTACTGCAGGCGGCCAAAAGAGGGCCTAATACACCCGCGGCGAGTCCAAGTGCTGCGGCCCCCTTCAAAATCTGCCTTCGAGTTATGCTCGAAGCTAAACCTGCTGGTTCATAATCACCGTATCGAGACATCATTTTTTACCCTGCTCCAGTAATGATGAACGAACATTTCAGATGGTCATAGATAAACCTTGGAACAACAAGGGATATTCTATTTGATGTGAGAACTGACTGCAATATAAATGTCCTATCGCTTCTAAGCACTTATTTAAACTTGAAGGCGTATCTAAGAAGAAGTGCAAAACAACATAATTCCATACTGCCTTTCTAATGATGTTGGCATCTGCGAGAATGTGTTCAAAGACCTCATGCCATCAGGGGAGTATTAATGCCAAACCGTTTGATCGATGTTAACGAACAATTGGGACTGCACTTACCCGCTGCGCATCTCCCATAAACTTCGGGCTGTAGGACTCTGCTCAATGACCCGGTCTATCGACCTCCGGTGAACACCCAGCTCTCTGGCTTACTCTTACCCTCCGAGAGGCTGCGCAAAACCCCATTAACGGCTATATCCAGCCTAGGACGACCACTAACACGTTTTGGGGTAGTTAAGGCACCGCTATCACCCGGTTCTTCTGTCGGCTCGGTGGTTCTCCTCCTCCGACGCAACCTCAACTCTTGGGCCAGGGTCTCTTTGCCACGCTGTGGCCAGGCCCTGGCGTGCATCAGGTTGTCATTGAAGAACTTACCCATTGGCTGGTGCCTTCCTTTATTCGTTTCGGCCCCTATAGGGAGAGGGACGCGGAAGAAAGCATTATCCAAACAGCTCGTCGTCTTCCTGATTCATTCCTCCGGGGCTCCCTCCCTTAATAGGAAGAAAGGAATCATCGGCGCGGTAATACTTGAGAGGGCTACCCTTCACGCCCTTACCCTTCGCGTCCCCGCCGGTCTGAACCACGAGACCCAGCGCCTTCAGCTCCGGGAGATGTCGTTCCCTCAGGGCTATCTCGGGCTTCCTGAAGCAGTGGTAGTGGCAACTGAGGCCTACAATGACTGGTGGGGCACCACAGACCCAATTGCGCGGAAGATCAGAGTCTGCAGTTGGACACTAGATCATCTCTGCAACGACGGCCAGGCGGACACCGGACTGTACATTCAGGTCAAGGATGAGAAGCATCGCCTCCTCCATGAGGGAGGATACGCCAAGTCAGAGTGTGGGATGTGCGACTTCCAGCCTTGGGATGACCTCAATGCCTGAAAAACGCTGTCCACGCAGCCGGAAGGTGGCGCGCCACCTAGAAGGAAGATTCGCGTCTAATAACCTATTCGTTTAGCGTAAATAAACAGCCCCCGCTTCATAATGGAGCGGGGGCTGTTTTTATAACCTCAACTGGTTCGAATCAATTGCGCTTAATAGCGATATTGATCGTTCTTGTAGGGTCCCTCCTTGGGGAGCCCCAGGTAATTAGACTGCTTGTCAGACAACACGGTGAGCTTGGCACCAAACTTGTCCAGGTGTAGCCGGGCAACCTTCTCGTCCAGGTGCTTGGGCAGCGTTACCACTGTCTTGCCGTAGGACTCAGCTTGCTCCTGCAACTCCAACTGGGCCAGGGTCTGGTTGGTGAAGGAGTTGCTCATCACGAAGCTGGGGTGGCCTGTGGCGTTGGATAGGTTCACCAAACGGCCCTCACCCAACACGATGATGCTGCGCCCGGTCTTCTTGAACTTCCACTCATGGACCTGTGGTTTGATCTCAATCTTCTCTACTTCTTCGTTGCGACGCATCGCCTCGAGGCCAGCCATGTCGATCTCATCGTCAAAGTGACCGATGTTGCAAACGATGGCGTTGTGCTTCATCCGACTCATGTGGTCAGCCGTGATGATGGACGTGCAGCCCGTGGCCGTCACATACAGATCATAGTCCAGGTCAATGGCATCATCAAGAGTGATGACGTCGTGGCCTGTCATGCAGGCCTGAAGCGAGCAGATGGGATCAATCTCCGTGATGGCTACCCGGGCCTGTTGGGCTCGAAGCGCCTGAGCACTCCCCTTACCAACGTCGCCGAAGCCGCATACCAGCGCCTTCTTACCGGACAGCAGTACGTCCGTTGCACGCATGATGGCATCCACCAGGGAGTGCCGTGTGCCGTACAGATTATCGAACTTGCTCTTGGTAACAGAGTCGTTCACGTTGATGGCCGGGAACAGAAGCGTCCCTGCCTTCTCCATGTCGTAGAGCCGGTGAACGCCCGTGGTCGTCTCCTCAGATACGCCTTTGATTTCAGAAGCAACGTTCTCCCAGAACTTGGGCTTGGCCTCTTGGATCAAGGCCAGGAGGACATGAGCCAGCTTCTCGTCAGGAGAGGCCTCTGAATCAGGTTCCTCCACCTTGCCAGCCTTGTTGTACTTGTAGCCCATGTGAATCATCAGCGTTGCGTCGCCGCCGTCGTCAACAATCAGCGTCGGGCCCTTGCCGTCAGCGAATTGGACGGTCTGCAACAGACACCACCAATACTCTTCCAGGTTCTCGCCCTTCCAGGCGAAGACCGGTACACCGGCGGGCTTATCAGGTGTCCCGTTGGGGCCAACTACTACTGCAGCTGCGGCATGGTCCTGAGTGGAGAAGATGTTGCATGATGCCCAACGTACCTCTGCGCCAAGCTGCACCAATGTCTCAATGAGCACCGCTGTCTGGATGGTCATATGCAGCGAGCCGGTAATGCGTGCGCCCTTGAGGGGCTGCTTTGCACCGAATTCCTCTCTGAGCGCTGTCAGGCCGGGCATTTCATACTCGGCCAGTTCAATTTCCTTGCGACCGAAGGCCACGGTTGCCGGCGACATATCCGCTACCAGGTACGGAAGGTCTGAAAAGACCTTTTGCCCCGCAAACGATACTGATTCTGCTGACTGTGTCATAGATCCCTTTTGTTATTTATTGCCATTAGGGTGCAACATGTTATGGGTCAAGGTGATTGAGAGCCTACTCTTACCCAGGGTTCAGCGAATTCTGCCCAAGAGGCTGTCCTGCAGATCCGTGACTACGCCTTCCAACGACTCAACCAGGTGGTCAACTTCGTCTTTGGTGATGCTCAATGGCGGCGCAATGTGAAGCGAATCGCCCATGATTCGGGTCAGGATGCCGCGCTTGTTCATGCTTTCGGTAGCTTTTTGCACCAGACCAGCCTCAGCAGGGAACCTCTCCCGGGTGTCTTTGTCTTTCACCAGCTGCACTGCAGCCAGAAGCCCCATGCCACCACGGACTTCCCCGACGATTGGGTGCTCATAGAAGTCCTGCAATCGCTCGTACAGATATGTGCCCATGCGCTCCGAGTTCCCGATAAGGTCCTCACGCTCCATGATTTCCAGGTTCACCAGTCCCGCAGCACAAGCAGCCGGGTTGCCACCGAAGGTGATGAGGTGCTTGAAGGTGGCTGAAGGGTCGCCAATGAACGAGTCCGCCACAGCTTTGCTTGCAATTGCCGCGCCAATGGGCTGGTAGCCGCTGGTCAACGCCTTTGCCACGGTAGTGATATCCGGTTTGATGCCCCAGTGCTCCGTGGCGAACCACTTGCCCGTACGACCGAACCCGGTGATGACCTCGTCACACACCAGGAGGACACCGTACTTGTCGCATATCTCGCGAATCGTAGGCCAGTAGTCCGGATGGGGAATATGCACACCGCTGGATACGGAGATCGGCTCGCCCAGGAACGCCGCCACGGTGTCCGATCCCTCCTGGAGGATAGTACGCTCCAACTCCCGGGCGCATGCCAGATCACACCCGCTATTGTCCTTACAGAAATGGCAGTTGTACTCACCGGGCTGTGAAATGTTGTAGACGTACGGCATAAGGGGCGCGAAGTCCGCCGGGTTTGCCACGCCGCCGCCGCCCAGACTCATGTCCAGGAACGTTGATCCATGGTACGAGCCGTTTCTGGCGATGAGCTTGAAGCGAGAAGGCTGTCCATTGTTCCTGTGGAACTTCCGGGCCATCTTCATGGCAGTTTCTACAGCTTCAGATCCCCCGCTGACGAAGAAGATGCGGGAATCCTTGTCCGGCGCAATGCTTGCAACCTTGGCGGCCAATCTTGCCGTGGCGGGGGCTACCGTACCGCCGGGCGTGTAGCTTATTTCCAGCATCTGCTCATATACCGCGTCTGCGATCTCTGTCCGCCCGTGGCCTATGTTCTTCAGCCACATGCCGGAAATCACGTCGAGCCACTTTTCGCCCTGAGCATCCTCCACCCAAATACCTTCGCCTCTGACCATGACCTTGACGCCTGTCTCTTCAGACATATCGCCGGCCTGACGAGAATGCGGCCAGAAATGCGCCGCAGCCATCGTCTTGATTTCTTCTATCTCGGATCCGCTCATGGTCTCTTTAGCCACCACCAGCCTCCTTGGTTTATGGCAGGCCGCCCATTCGTATTAGGCACAAAAATACAGCTTCATGCCGTTCAGTGGGCATCATATCATAACACTACGGCACCGTCATGGGGTGAAGTTGCAGAACGCTAGCTATGCGCCAATATTCTATATATACTATGCGCAATATTTACTTCACTGAACTTCATCATGTTTCCCACCTGCCCGGATTCAGTGCCAATAAGAAAGAGGGCCCTGATGACCACTCGACGTGGACGTCCATCTACCCCTGCGTACTTCATTGAGCGCATCCGCACCATGGCTGCCGCCAATATTGGTCCGGTTGATATCCACCACGCATTGGAGCGTGAGGCAGCTGCATCGGGTGGCACATCTTCCCCGAGTCTGCGAGTGGTTCAGCGGGAGCGACAACGGTTCCTCTCTCTATCGCACATCCAGGTTGATGAGTACAACCCGGTGACGTGGCCCTCCACAATGGAAAGCGGCCTGTTGCCATGGGAGGCGGGGCCGAGTGTCATGGAGCTTATCTCTGCGTATCACAGTGAGGGGCGAGGGAGGCCCAGCGTTCGTGTTGCCCGGTGGTACTGGCGTGTACGTGGCCTGTGGGGAGACGCGCCGGCAGACAGCATCGATCTACAGTCGTGTCGCATCATCTCACGGGCTCTGGCCACCATAGAAGTCTCAATGGGCGAAGCTGCTCAGAACGAACGCACTGCCCTCGAACTGGCGATAGTCTTTAAACCGTGGCAGTCGTCATCTCAGGCCACGCAGTACCAAGCTGCATGTTCACGTGAGGCCGTCTCGCTTGTCACGCTCCTGGGCTGATACCTTGGGATTCTCCAACGGTTAGTGGATGTGGCCCTCTTCGTCCCGGGCGCCAGAGGCATACTCTTCCGCGCGGGCGTCCAACTCCTCAGGCGTGATGAGGCCCTTCTCTATGGCAAGCCGCTCAAGCGACGCTACCCAGCGCTCATAGTAGGTTGACTCGTCGCCAGCCTTCTCAGCTTGGGCGATTTCCCCCGCAAGCTCGTCAACGAACTCACGCCACTCGTACTTGCCATCGTGGTTCATGGTCACGGCGATGCCAAACGCCCGACCCTCCCACGGCGCTTCGAACACCAGCTCTCCGTTGGATCGAGGCAATGCCGTTTCGTTCGGCATGTTTGCTATCTGTTGGTTCGGTTCTGTCGCCATGTTGTTACTCCTACAATATAGTCCTGTTTAGGTAACCGTCAGGTCGTATGGGTGGAGGGCTATGCCCTCCCTGCCTTGGCGACGCCGATCATGGAGTCGCGAGTGGCAAGCTCCTCCAGCTGCTCCTGAGTCATGTCCTCAGAGCCAGTAGGTCGTTCTGGCAACACCATGTAGCGGATGCCTGCCGTGCTGTCCCAGACGCGTATCTCAATGCCGTCTTCCAGTCCCAGACGGCGTCCACCGTCTGCTTTGCCAGTGGGGGATCTTCTCGGCGCGTTGGTAGTTCGTCGGCGTGTTCGAGGAAGTGCTCCGTCTTGGCGTCAAGCTCTTCCTTCGTCAGAAACCCCTTGGCCAGCAGCGCACGCTCAATGACCTTCATCCAACGCTCGTAGTAGGTGTTTCCCAGATACGTTGCCGGCTCCAGGCTCTCCAACGCGGCACGCAGCCCGTCCGGGCCAAGCACGTCATGGGGGCCAAGGCACATCATCATGGCGTACATCCGACCCTCCCACGGTTCGTGGAAGACCGGCTCGGTGGGGTCGTAGTCCACACGACCGAAGCCGTGCATTCCACCCATATCGTGTGCGCCGTTGCTCATGAACCCTCCGACAGTTAGAGCATAAAACTCGATTCGAGATGCCAGGAAGTAGCGGCAAGGCTAGCACTGTAGGTGTAGAGGGTCAACGGCGGAGGTTCGGATGCGTTCAAATTATGTTTCCAGACAAATACGAAAGAGGCGGGAATGAAATCCCGCCTCTTTTTACACTCAATGTCTAAGCCTCGGCAAAGTCCTAAGGCGTTAATGGCCAGCAGCAGGTGGGCTTCCGGTGTTGGATGCTAGCAACGGCCCGGGTACTACCTGGAACATCATGCGAGCGCTGGCCTGGCCGTTCACATTACCGATAACGAAGTATCGCCCGGGCCCGTCCAGGTTCAGATCAAGGTCTACGGCAAGCTTCATGAGCTGGTCCTGCCCGGTACGTATCCCCGGGGGTCTGCCCACCTCAAACTGCCCTGTGATCTTACCCAACGTCTCCCCGAACTCCGTAGCTATTTCAACGTCCAGCGTGCTCTGCTGGTTGGTCTCCTGCCAGGGGACGCGGACGGCTATGGCCACAGAGCAGTGCCTGGCTACGGGAAAGGGCGTGTTCACGGTCAGGACTTCCCAGCCTCCGCCCATGATATACAGCTTGTTTGCAACCACCTCGGCGGCGTCCGCCAGCATGAGCCACTGAATTTCCACTTGTGTATCTCCTACCGCTAAGCTACAATACACTACAAATGTAGTATTACCAATGTAATCTGTCAAGTATTCTTAGGAGGACTCAGCTATGGTTCAGGAAGCATTCCAGACTCCGGAGCAAGCCCAGCCATCATCGAACGAACCCGCCTCATCCGGGGACCGTGCCATCGTATCTGTAGCGTTCCCCCGGGCCGATTTCAACCGGGTCACCCAGCACGCCGCCCAGGCCAACAAGAAGACATCGGAGTTTATACGGGAGGCTGCTCTAAGCGCCGCTGCAGGCAACGGAGCAGGGGTGGCATTCTCTCTCACAACCGGGAGCGCCGCTACGATCATGATGTCCGGCAACGTTCCTACCACAACCTACGCCCCCGGGACCTGGCGGCACTCCTTTGACGACCGGGATATGCTGACCTATTAGCCCCTACTTACGCGTATGGCTTGGCATCCATAATGCCCCCTTTGTATAATGGCCGGGATTTACTATTCCGGCGGCCCTGAAACACAGCCCAGTCAAGGGGGACTCCTGATGAAATCTGTTCACCACTTCTTCGGCAAGGTCATGCTTGCAACAGGTGCGTTGTTTTTGGGATTTATTCTCACTGACCTGATCGGTCTGTCCTTCCCCCTTTGGCTCAAGAACTACACCTTCGCCATCTTCGGCGTCGCCCTTTCGATATACGCATTCAGCTTCAAGCGATGGCGTGAAGACGAACCTGAATAGCAGCCATTAATAGCAACCGTCGATCACTACAATCTAGGGGAGATAAACCATGCTGACACGGGAAGAAAACGACCTTATTACACGTACAGACTCCGGCACGCCGCTCGGCGACATGATGCGTCGGTTCTGGATACCCTCATTCATCGGCAGCGAAGTCAGGGACCACGACGGTACCCCTATTCGCTTCAAGCTGTTGGGTGAAGACCTCATCGCCTTCCGCGACACCGATGGCAAGGTAGGCGTCATGGAGGAATACTGCCCACATCGCGGCGCATCGCTGGCCCTGGCTCGCAATGAAGATTGCGGCCTAGTCTGTATCTACCACGGCTGGAAATTCGATGTCGATGGCAACTGCACCGACATGCCCTCAGAACCCGACGCCAGCAACTTTAAGGACAAGGTGAAAGCCCGGGCCTACCCGGTTCAAGAAGTCGCGGGCATCATCTGGACGTACATGGGGCCGACGGACAAGCTGCCACCCTTCCCGGCATTCCAGTGGACAAAGGTTGCCGACGATCACCTGGTTCTCATAAAGACCCTCCAGGAGAGCAACTTCCTCCAGGGATTGGAAGGTGGCATCGATTCTTCCCACGCGTCGTTCCTGCATCGCTCCTTCGGTGGTGTGCGGACAGGCTGGGGCAACCCGCTGAACGCAGATGTCATGAAGGACACCGCACCACGGCTGGAGGTCGAATACACCTCATACGGCTATCGGTACGCCGCTGTCAGAGACGCCAGCAATACCGAGGAGTACGTGCGCATGACGCCCTACATCCTCCCTTTCTACTCCTACATCCCGGGTGCCCCGGGTCGCACAACCGGGTTCACCTGCTGGGTGCCTCGTGACGACTTCAGTTGTTGGCAATGGGAGATCGGCTTCAACGAGGAGCGTCCGTTCACTTCGCAGGAGCGGAAGGACCGGATTGAGCAGTTCGGTTTCCACGACAACGACCTGGGGTTTCGGAAGTCCCGCAACTTCGAGAACTGGTACCAGCAGGACCGGGAGGCTATGAAGACCCGGGGGTTCTCCGGCATCTACGGCACACGCACTCAGGACCACGCCGTTCAGGAGACTATGGGGCCTATCTACGACCGTACTCGTGAGCACCTTGGCACTAGCGACCGCGCCATTATCGCGATGCGGCGTTTGCTGGCCAATTCTGTCCGCAACTTCACCGACGACATTGATCCGCCCGGGTTAGCTCCGACGATACCCTACGAGCTTATCCGTGGTGACGACTTCATGAAGCCCACAGACCAGACGTGGCAGGACGCCCGCCCGTTGAACCCGGGCCACGCACTGACGTAGTAATCTTTGTAATACAAAAAAGAGGGGCCTTCATCGGAAGGTCCCTCTTTTATTTGAGCGTCAATGCCCGGGTCTAGGTCCAGTAACCGAAAGCCATTGCGCAGCCGGTGCCCGCAGGTGACCGATAGCACGGCACGTAGTCAACCTGGTGGAACTTCTTGTCCTCCACCGTGCCCGCTGTGGCAATCCAGTTGCGAATCTCTGACGTGCCCGCATCTAGTCGATGCAGGGGCAAATCGATGAGTGCCTGCTTGTTGCCATCGCGTAGTGCCTTCAACGTCATCTCGTCGACCTCTTCATCGACAACGAAGTGACTCAGGCCACCGGACGCCAGGACTGCAACCTTCTTGTTGCCGCCAAAGCTCTCAACGCCCTCCATCACAGCCTTGCCAAGGTCAAAGCAACGCTTGGGCGTCGGCTGATTGGGCGGGAAGTATGTGTTGATGTGGATTGGCACCACCGGGATGATCTTGTTCGTCATCACGTGGTGGTACACGAACGAGAATGCTCCCGTCATGGCCTGGCCCTCGTTCTGATACTCCTGGTTGGCAATATCGAACTCGCTGGCCGTCAGATGCTTGATGAGGTGGTCTGCCATGCCCGTGTCCACCGGATAGGACTTGGGACTGCCTTCCCGGGGCGTATCCCGATACTCGGCTCCGCGATAGATGAGCATCGCCGGGAAGTTGTCGTTCTGATACGCTGCCTTCTGATCGTCGCCGAACATGATCAGGATATCCGGGTCTGCCTTCTCCAGCTCTTCGCGTATCTTGGCCAAACCCTTCGCGTTAGCCGCGGCGCGCTTGGCGAACATCTCAGGGGTAATCTCCTTGGCGATGGAGGCAGGTGCCTTCGAAAGCAACTCCTCATAGGTGACCGCGTTGCCTTCAAGATCGATAAGACCCTGGTTTTTCTGATCCCGAGCCTCCATTGCAGGCCACAACTCTGCAGGGGCTGTGGTCTGAGGACTGTGCGATGTCGCAACTGCCATTACTACCTTAGCCATGTGTCTTCTCCTTCCACCGGGTCGATTATTGCCTCACGATGAGGGTTGACCCTCCCCACTGCCTACCGGACACCCTACGTCACTCCTAGACATAGGTGAACACTCCCTAAGGTAGTTTCTTCGCTACTCAATCGGGTAGGGGAATATGGGCCCTAGTGGTGGGCCATATGGGCCACAATTATGACCTTGCCAGTACGTGCGCGAGTGTATAGGATGTCCATACCCTCATAACTACAAGAGGAGTACGTCATGGCGAAGAACGGCTTCAAGGTCATCGATAGCGAGCCCCACTTCCTTGAGCCCCTGGAGCTCTGGGTAGAGAAGCTGCCTGAGCCCTTCAGGTCGCGCACCAAGGTGGTAAGGCCCGACAACGGCGGCATAGCTGAGGGCAGCGGCGCTCGTATTGAGATCGAGGGCGTGCAGAAGCCACCCATGGCCTCAAATCCAATGGTGCGCCAGCGTAGCCTCCGTCGCATTCCTGCGGAGCCGGGACTGCTGAAGGTCACACAGAACCCGGTACCCGACGTCTTCCTGGAAGGCTTCGATATCGAGGGCATAGACATCGGCGTGTTCATGCCCACAGCGGCTATGGGTATCGTCCGGTACGACGACCTAGATCCCGAACACGCCCTGGCTCTCTGCCAGGTCTACAACGACTACGCCGCCGAGTTCTGCAGCCATCACCCGGACCGCTTCAAGTTCTGGGCGTGGGTGCCTCCCCAAGATGCCAAGCTAGCAGCAGGCGAAGCCAGGCGTGCTGTGGAGGGGCTTGGCGCGGTAGCAGTCGCCATGACGGGCGGCGCTGTGAACGGCAACCTGCTCTCCGATGAGTTCTTCGATCCGCTATGGGAGGAGATGAACCGACTTGGTACCGCTTTCGGGATGCACGGGCCGCCGGCGAACTACAACCTGAAGGACAACTACAACCATCGCTACTTTGGGCACAAGGGCATGGGAGTGGTTGGAAACGCCATGACAGGCCCGGTTCACGCGCAGAGCCAGCTAGCGGAGCTTATCATCGGCGGCGTACTGGAGCGATTCCCCAACCTGAAGCCTGCCTTCCTGGAGGTCAATGCAAGCTGGCTACCCTGGTTCCTCTGGAGGCTCGATGATAAGTGGGAGACCAACGCGCCAGACCTGGAGATCAAGTTGAACATGCTCCCCAGCGAGTACTTCAAGCGACAGTGTTTCTCGGTCATCGAACCGGAGGAGCTGCCCATCAAGTACACCATCGACTACATGGGGTCGAGCAAGCTGCTCTTTTCCACCGACTACCCCCACAGCGACTCCATCTTCCCGAAGGCGGTCAGCACTTTCCTGGAGCTAGAAGGCGTGTCTGATGACGACAAGCGGAAAATCCTCTGGGACAACGCAGCTGCGCTCTTTAGCCTGGAAGCCCGCACTGAAGCTGCAGCGTCCGGGCAGCTCTAACTCATAACATAGCAAAGAGGCCCGAGTTATTTCCCGGGCCTCTTTTATTCTCCCTGAACTAGGTAAGTCTCCAGTCCCTACTCCGTAGGAACCACCTCTACCAATGGTGCCACTTTAGCCCACTCAGCTACGTCCACGTGGGCCATGCTTTCTTCCTGCGCCAGCATCAACTCGAACACCTTGCGGCGCGCTCCATCTTCCGTCACTGCAATGGCTTCACACGGAACATCCCGCTTCAAGTCCTGCTTCAGGTGCAACGTGAACGCAGGCGTGGCCACCATGTTGGCATACCAACTGCGCGGTCGCCCGGGCCTCCCAGTGATGTAGAGCTTGCCGTCCAACGCGTGCAGTCTTATCTCGATACTCCGGGCATCGCCGCTCTTGCGGCCTGTGGTGGTGATGTCCACAACCTCATCTGTTGCTAATAGCTGTCTGATGTCTTCTGCCATGTCCAAACTCCTTCAATGTTCGTCGAGCCGCAGCATAGGAAGTTGGCATCGCAACGTCAAGCCATCCACCGCGCTCACCAATCACCACCGCTTGCTGCTATGTAGCTGAAACGAAGAAATACACTACTTATGTAGTTTTATAGCCTACACATTACAACATAGCTGAGAACTTCAAATCGCCCGGGTGGTTTATACCTGAGGACGGCTTCGCGTGTAATGTTAGAGCAATTTGGGCGAAGAGATGGTATACCATCTCTGTTGACACCGATTTTAAGGCGTTCCTGGACAATTGAGAGGAGACCATCAATACCGATGACCAGTGAAATCAACTTCGTAGAGCGTGAAGTGCGTATCGCTGCATCCGCAGAGACCATTTTTTCGCTACTGACAAACTCGCAGGAAGTAACCCGTTGGATGGGCGTCACCGCTGAGCTGGATCCCAAGCCCGGAGGCATTTATCGAATCGATGTAACAGGGCAGGATATTGCCAGTGGGTCGTTTGTGGAGACCTCGCCCTGGACCAAGGTGGTTTTCACTTGGGGATGGGAAAGCGAGGACACCCTGGTCACTCCCGGGACCTCCACAGTTGAGATTACCCTCACGGAAGACGGCAGTTCTACTCTCGTTCGACTCCGCCACTCCGGACTCCCGGAACTTGACCGGGAATCCCACGGAATGGGTTGGGATCACTACCTTGCTCGACTGGTGATCGCAGCTCCCGGCGGCGACCCCGGGCCAGACCCTTGGAAGGCGTCATAGGATGTTCCGTAGCTGTAAATCATTACTGATACGGTATATTAATTAGGATATTTCGTAGTTGAAAAGACCTGGTACGATAAATAATCATCCATATTTCCTGCACCGGAATTTAGGCATAGAAAAAGGGCACCGCTTATCGCGGAGCCCTTTTTAATTCCGATCACATTAGGTAACCGTCAGGTTATTTGGGTGCAGGGTTAACCCTGCCGCTTGGCCTCAAATGCTGAGATGGCACCCTCATCCTGCAAGGTGATGCCAATGTCGTCGAGGCCGTTCAACAGGCAGTATTGCTTGAACTCGTCCAAGCTGAAGGAAACCTGGAAGCCCTCGTTGTCGGACACCACACAGTTCTCCAGGTCAACGGTCACCGCATAGCCAGGAATCTCCTTAGCCTGCGCCGTGATGTGCGCCACAGAGACCTCGTCCAACGTCACCGGCAGCAAGCCGTTCTGGAAGCAGTTGTTGTAAAAGATATCGGCGTAGCTGGGCGAGATGATTGCCTTGAAGCCGTACTGCTGCAGCGCCCACGGTGCATGCTCACGTGACGACCCGCAGCCGAAGTTCCTGCCAGCCACCAGCACAGAGGCATCATTGTAGCCCGGGTGGTTCAGCACAAAGTCCTTGTTCGGCGTTCCGTCCTCGTTGAAGCGCCAATCGAAGAACAGGAAGTCCTCGTAGCCGTCACGCTCAACACGTTTCAGGAACTGCTTGGGGATGATCTGGTCCGTGTCCACATTGACCCGGTCCAGCGGCATCACCACGCCAGAATGCTTTTTGAATGCGTCCATCGTTTCCTCCTAGGCTTCCTTACAGCTTGTAATCTGATTTGTTTGGGACTGACCTGCGGGTCAGCTACCATCCTTCGGCTAGCTCTTCGGCGTAAACTGAAGTGCCGGAGTCCGAACCTTCTGCTTGGTTCGGATGGGATGAACGGTTGTGAACTCCCTTATGTACCCGCCAGGAGCTTTGGTCAAGGGCTTATCCCTTGTTAGGTACTCGTCAGGCACTCTGGCCCGGGGTTAAACCCCGGGCCAGTCGCGAATGTCGACGAAGTGGCCTGCTATAGCCGCTGCAGCTGCCATTTCCGGGCTCACCAGGTGCGTTCGGCCCCCCTTGCCCTGTCGACCCTCAAAGTTGCGGTTGGACGTCGATGCAGACCGCTCGCCAGGTTCCAAGTGATCCGGGTTCATCGCCAGACACATGGAGCAGCCAGCGTTGCGCCACTCGAAACCGGCGTCGGTGAATATCTTGTCCAGCCCTTCGGCTTCCGCCTGCTGCTTGATGTTGTAGGAGCCGGGAACTACCATCGCTCCTACGCTAGAGCTTACCTTCTTGCCTTTAGCAACCGCCGCTGCGGCCCTGAGGTCCTCTATGCGGGAGTTGGTGCAGGAGCCGATGAACACCCGGTCGATAGGAATCTCCGTCATCGGCGTATTTGCTTCCAGGCCCATGTATGCCAACGCTCGCTCCGCGCTTTCGCGATCAGCAGGGTCGGGGTAGGACGAAGGATCCGGAACAGCGCCGGTGATGCTGATTACCTGGCCCGGGTTGGTGCCCCACGTCATATGCGGCTCAAGTGATGCTGCGTCAATGGTCACCACCGCGTCGTAGACGGCGTCGTCATCCGATGGCAGCAACTTCCACCTCTCCACAGCTTCATCAAAAGCCTCGCCCTGGGGTACGTTGGCACGACCTCGCATGTATTCAAAGGTTTTCTCGTCGGGAGCGACCATCCCTGCCCGGGCGCCGCCTTCAATCGACATGTTGCAGACGGTCATCCTGCCTTCCATGGACATCTCGCGGATGGCCTGACCTGTGTACTCAATGACGTGGCCCGTGCCGCCAGCGATACCTATCTTCCCGATGATGGCCAGGATGAGGTCTTTGGGTGTGACGCCGAAGGGCAACGGCCCATCCACGTCAACCTGCATTGTCTTGTGTTTGGTCTGTCGCAGCGTCTGGGTGGCCAACACATGCTCAACCTCTGATGTGCCGATGCCCAGCGCAAATGCCCCAAACGCGCCGTGAGTGGCCGTGTGGCTATCTCCACACACAATGACCTTCCCGGGCTGCGTATGGCCCTGCTCAGGCCCCACCACGTGGACAATCCCGTTCAGGGGACTGTGCATATCAGCGAACTGGATGTTGAACTCCTTGGTATCGTTCGCCAGATGCTCCAACTGCTGCACGGCAATCGGATCTTCGATGGGCTTGGATCGGTCAGTAGTCGGAATGTCATGGTCGGCAGTCGCCATCGTAAGGTCAGGCCGACGCACACCCCGTTTCGCCAAACGCAGTCCATCGAACGCCTGGTTCGATGTCACTTCATGCACTAGGTGGAGGTCTACGTAGATGACCGAGGGCTTGCCCGCTTCTTCCGACACCACATGAGCGTCCCAAATCTTCTCAAACATCGTCTTTCCGGGCATAACACTAACCTCACTCTATGTATATTCTCGTAATCGTAGCTGAGGCGAGCCACCGCCCCCACTACTGGGACCTTTGGAGCGCAGGGAAAATTAGACGCCCTGCATCTCGCCTTGGACTTCAGTACCGTCAAGGGCCAGCAGTCGGTTCATGGCGTTGGTATACGCCTTGGCGCTGGCAACCAGGATATCGGTGTCGGCGGCGCGGCCAGTGTAGATACGATCCTCATGGCGTAAACGCACCGTCACATCGCCCACGGCATCCAGGCCCTGGGTGATGGAACGCACGCTGTACTCATCTAGCTTGGGTTGCACGCCGATGATGCAGACGACGGCGTTGCAGACAGCGTCCACAGGGCCGTTGCCTTCCATCTTCTCTGTGCGTTTCTCACCATCAGGGGTCATCATGACCACCGTGGCTGTGGGAACCAGGCCCGTGCCAGTCACGATAGCTACCGACTCCACGTGGAAGCCCTGTACTTCTTCAACTCGACGGTCTTCCGCCATCAATGATTCCAGGTCCCGGTCGGTCACTTCACGTTTCTTATCCGCAAGCACCTTGAAGGACTTGAACACCCTGTCCAGTTCTTCCTTATCCAGGGTGTAACCCAGCTCTTCCATACGGGAGCGAAGCCCGGCCCTACCGCTGAGCTTGGACAGCACCATAGTCTCGCCTACCCAGCCCACGTCCTTGGGATCCATGATCTCGTAGGTGGTGCGTTCCTTGATGATTCCGTCCTGGTGGATACCTGAGGCGTGTCTGAAGGAGTTCGTTCCCACAATCGCCTTGTTCGGCTGTACCGGGAAGTTGGTGATCTCGCTGACCATGCGACTTGTGGGGTATATCTGTGTCGTATCAATGCCAACGGTGGTCTGGAAGTACTGCTGGCGAGTGTGGATACCCATGATGACCTCTTCCAAGGCCGTGTTGCCCGCTCGCTCGCCGATGCCATTGATGCAGCCCTCTACCTGCCGTGCTCCATTCTTCACCGCAGCCAGGCTGTTGGCCACCGCCTGCCCCAGGTCGTTGTGGCAGTGGACGCTGATGATCGCTTTATCTATGTTGGGCACGTTCTCAATGACGCTGGCGATCAGCGCGCCGAATTCCTCCGGTACGGCATAGCCCACGGTGTCAGGGATGTTGATAGTCGTGGCTCCTGCATCGATAGCAGCCTGCACCAGTGCATACAGGAACTCCGGGTCAGTGCGAGTGGCGTCCATGGGCGAGAACTCCACGTCCTCGCAATAGCCCTTGGCCCGGGAGACCGCAGACACAGCCATATCAATGACCTCTTCGCGGTTCTTCCGTAGCTGGTGCTGCATGTGGATGTCAGAGCTTGAAATGAACGTGTGGATACGGGGATGCACAGCTTCTTTGATGGACTCCCACGCTGCATCGATGTCGTCCGGGTTGGCCCGGGCAAGTGAGCACACCGTAGAGTTCTTGATCTCTTTCGCGATTCGCTTGATCGACTCCATGTCGCCGGGTGATGACGCGGCAAAGCCGGCTTCGATGATGTCGACGCCCAGCTTTTCTAGCTGTTTAGCAATCTCCAACTTCTCGTCGCTGGTCATTGCAGCGCCAGCCGCCTGCTCGCCGTCACGCAGCGTGGTATCAAATATGCGTACTCTGTCCTCAGCCATTGTCGTATTCTCCTATTTCTCTTTCTCTTCGTGTTATGCGATGTAAGAAAGAGTTGTAAGGACAACGCAGTCTTGTCCCGAGAAACCCGGGACGTCGACTGCGCGGAGACCCTCTCCATTTGCCATTGTTATCTGACTCCTATCAACCCACTAACTGTCATTCTGAGCCAAGCGAAGAATCTCTCCACTTGCCTTCTAGATTGTCTGTTGCAGCCAGGGCATCATTGCCCGAAGCTCAGCGCCCACCTTCTCGATGGGATGCTCAGCGCCGTCTTTGCGCTGCTGAGTGAAACGCTTCAAGCCCTCGTCGTTCTCGGCAATCCACTCTTTGGCGAACTCGCCGCTCTGGATCTCTTTGAGGACCGTGCGCATGGTCTCCCTGACGTGCTCGTCGATGACCCGGGGGCCACGACTGTAGTCGCCGTACTCCGCTGTCTCGCTAACCGAGTAACGCATGTAGGACATGCCACCCTGGTACAGGAGGTCAACAATGAGCTTCACTTCGTGCATGCACTCAAAGTATGCGACTTCCGGCTGGTAACCTGCTTCAACCAGCGTCTCAAACCCCATCTGGATGAGGGAGGTGACGCCGCCGCAGAGCACAGACTGCTCACCAAAGAGGTCAGTCTCTGTCTCTTCTTTGAAGGTGGTCTCCAGAATCCCGGCACGGCCTGAGCCGACGCCGATGCCGTAGGCCAACGCTGTCTCCTTGGCATGACCTGATGGGTCCTGAAACACCGCGATGAGTGAGGGCACACCCATGTCCCTGGTGAAAATTTCACGCATCCTGTGACCGGGAGCCTTAGGGGCAATCATGGCGACGTCTACGTCTGCCGGAGGAACGATCATCTTGAAGTGGATTGCAAATCCGTGGGCAAACATCAGCGTCTTGCTGGAGTCCAGGTTCGGAGCAATAGATTCGTCATAGACTTGCTTCTGCTTCATGTCAGGCACAAGAATCATGATGACATCGGACTGTTTGACGGCATCTGCAACCTCTGCAACCTTGAGGCCAGCCTCTTCGGCCTTGGCCCAGGACTTGCTGCCCTTGTAGAGCCCAACCATGACGTTCTGGCCGCTGTCCTTCAGGTTCAAAGCATGAGCATGGCCCTGACTTCCGTAACCGATAATGGCAACAGTCTTGTCCTTAAGAATCGATAAATCCCCATCTTTTTCGTAGTACATCGTAGCCATGCTGTGATTCCCTTCCGTTTCCTGTTTAAATTTTCGTTGCTTCGTATATTAACCGGGTGGCAGTAACGGCGTTGCCTTCGCCTCGTCGCCATCCTCCCGGACCCATTGGGTATCGTCAGTCAGCGTACCTTCGGCATCGCTTGAGTTGCCGTTAGCACCGGAGTCCCCTTGGATACCACGAACCATAGCCAATCGGCCGCTGCGCATGATCTCCAGGACGCCAAACGGGCTCAACAGCGTCACCAGCGATTCCAGCTTTTCCTCGTCGCCGGTGACCTCAATGATAAGCGAATCGTGGCCCACGTCCACAATGTTGGCTCGGAAGATGTCCACAATCTGGATAATCTCACTCCGAGTCGTGGCATTTGCACTCACTCGAACAAGCGACAACTCCCGATACACGGCGTTCACACCCTTCAGGTCTGACACGCGCACCACATCCACCAGCTTGCGGAGCTGCTTGGTCACCTGTTCCAAAACCTTGTCATCACCTTCGACGACAAAGGTCATTCGAGAAAGGCCCGGCGTTTCAGAGTGGCCGACCGCCAGACTGCCGATGTTGAACGCACGACGACGCACCATGCTAACAACGCGGTTCAGGACACCTGGCCTGTCATAGACCAGTGCCACTACCGTGTGCTGCTGCATCTTCCCGTTATTCTGCGTCATTTCACACGCTTCTGTACGAGCCTTGGGTCTTCCACCATCTGTCCAACGCCCGTTCCCGGGGGTATGAACGGATAGATGTTCTCTGTTTCCTCAACCCGGAAGTCCACCAGCACCGGCCCGTTCCACTCCATTGCCTGTTCAACCGCCGGGCCGACCTCGTCCTTCCTGGTCACTCGGATACCACGCATGCCGTAAGCCTCTGCCAACTTCACAAAGTCAGGGTTGGCTGTATACAGCGTCGCAACGTAGTCATGGTCGTAAAAGATGTCCTGCCACTGGCGGACCATCCCCAAGGAATTGTTGTTGATCAGGGCGATCTTCACAGGAATCTGGCTCTCCACCATGGTGGCAAGCTCCATCAGGGTCATCTGGAAGCCGCCGTCGCCAGCGATTGTCCACACAGTCCTGTCAGGCAGTCCTACCTGAGCGCCCATTGCAGACGGTGTCTCGAAGCCCATGGCGCCAAGTCCGCCCGATGTGATGAAGCTGTTGAGCTCCTTGAACTTGTAGAGCTGCGCCGCCCACATCTGATGCTGGCCCACGCCCGTGGCGATGATGGCCTTTCCGTCTGTGCTATCGGATATCTGCTGGATGACGTCCTGAGGTCGGAGAATGTCATCGTCCTCAAAGAACAACGGGTGTTTCCGTCGCAGTTCGTCGATGTGTGATAACCATTCACGTCGGTCAGCCTTCTCCACCAGAGGCATCAGCTGGTTCAGCACGTGCTTCACGTCACCCACGATGGGCACCGTTGGCCGTACGTTCTTACCCAACTCCGCCGGATCGATGTCCACGTGGATAATCTTGGCGTTGGGAGCGAACAGGCTCACCTTGCTGGTCACACGGTCATCGAACCGCATCCCAAGGGCGATGAGCAGGTCAGAGTCGTTGATGGCGTGGTTTGCATAGGCAGAACCGTGCATCCCGGGCAATCCGATGTTGAGCACATGGTCCGATTTAAATGAACCGATGCCCAGCAGCGTTGTCGTCACCGGGAACTGGCCCTTCTCAGCAAACTCCTGTAGCTCTTTGTACGCGTCAGCAATGATGATGCCGTGGCCGGCCACCAGCACTGGTCGCTTTGCCTTCGCAATCAGGTCTGCTGCCCGCTTGATAGCCTCGGAATCGCCTTCCTGCTTCGGCGGATAACCGGGTAGGTCTACCGTCTCCGGATAGTCAAACTCCGCCTCTTCCACAAAGACGTCTTTGGGTACGTCCACCAGCACAGGACCCGGTCGCCCGGTCCTCGCAAGATAGAACGCTTCTTTCAATACTTGTGGCAACTCCTCAGCGGAGGTGACCAGAAAGTTATGCTTGATGACGGGTAACGTCACGCCGGTGACGTCTGCTTCCTGGAACGCATCCGTACCGATGAACTCCCGTGCAACCTGGCCTGTGATAGCCACCATTGGGACAGAGTCCATCATGGCACCCGCCAGCCCTGTCACCAGGTTGGTTGCGCCCGGGCCGGATGTTGCGAAGCACACGCCGACTTTGCCGGTCACTCGACCGTATCCGTCAGCAGCCATTGCTGCACCCTGCTCATGGCGAACAAGGATGTGACGCAAACCTGGGAACTGCGGCAACATCTGGTACAGCGGCATAATCGCGCCACCAGGGATGCCGAAGATGGTGTCCACACCCTCGTTCAACAAGGCCTGGCAAATCATCTGTCCACCGTTCAGCTTCATGACTTTCTCTCCCCCAGGGCTTGCCCTGGACCCATATTTTCAATCATTTTCATACTCACTGCGCCTAGCTATGATCCCCTCTTGGGTAACCGTCAGGTCACGGAGGTTCAGGACAATGTCCTGACACAAAAATACCCGTCCACCAGGGACGGGTCTCATCGCTACCCGCGGTACCACCCTCATTTCCCTTCCCGTTCAGGAAGGAACAGCTCAGGCTGCTGTAACGGTGCAACCGTAAGGCGCTAAAGGCCATAAGCCCTTGTTCACACCTTCCACTCAGGGGCGAGTTCGCAATTCTACCGCTATCGGCTTTCCACTTACCGCCGATTCTCTGAAGCGTGAACTATTGCTACTACTCCCCATCACAGCGTTTACGATATTTTGAAAATACGGTCTTTCCACGCTAGCATGCGCGAAACGTAGCTGTCAAGGCACATTGTGTCTCTTGCTTACGAAGCACTCGCAAGTCCCTGCTACTTGTACAAAACGATATCCGACGCCACTTGGTTCCCATGAAAAGGCCTGCACCGTATGGTGCAGGCCTTTCACTCTATACCTTCAGAAACGACTTCGGCCTAAGGCTCTAGTCTAGGGGCCAGGCACCTTCCGTGGAAATGCCGGGCACCGGGAACTTGTTGGTCAGCTGCGCCACGCTGTCCTTGACCTCTTTGGCAATGGTTTCATCGCCGATGTTGGTCACGGTGCGGAGGATCAGCTTGCCAACGATCTCCATCTCGTCCGGGCCCATGCCCCTCGTCGTCAGCGCCGGTGTCCCGATGCGCATGCCGCTGGTGACGCGCGCCGACTTCGTATCGTTGGGGATGGTGTTGCGGTTGGCGTAGATACCCACGGCGCTCATCGCCTCCTCAGCGCCCCTACCGGTCAGCTCCATGGAGGTCAGGTCAACAAGGAACAGATGCGTGTCCGTCCCGCCGGTAACGATGCGCATTCCGCCGGCAGCAAGGGTGGCTGCCAGTTTCTGGGCGTTCTCCACTACGCGGCTGGCGTACTGGGAGAATCCGGGTTGCAGCGCCTCGCCGAAACACACTGCCTTGGCTGCGATGGCCGCCATGAACGGGCCACCCTGGTTCACCGGGAATACAGACCGGTCAATATCTTTCTGATGCTCCTCTGTCGTGAGGATGAACGCGCCACGAGGGCCTCGCAGCGACTTATGTGTCGTCGATGTCACCATCTGAGCATGGGGCACCGGTGATGGGTGGACGCCACCGGCGATGAGCCCGGCGATGTGGGCCATGTCCACCAGCAACGTCGCGTCTACTGAGTCGGCAATCTCCCGGAACCTCGCCCAGTCCACTACTCGAGCGTAGGCACTGAAGCCTGCAACGATGACCTTGGGTCGATGCTCCTTCGCCAGCTCTTCAACCTGGCTGAAGTCGATAAGCTCCGTGTCAGGGTCCACACCGTACGAAACGATGTTGTAGGTCTTGCCGGTGAAGTTCACGGGGCTGCCGTGGGACAGATGGCCACCGTGATCCAGCCGCATTCCCATGATGGTATCGCCGGGATTGATCAGTGCTGTGTAAACAGCCATGTTCGCTTGAGTGCCAGAGTGGGCCTGCACATTGGCATGCTCCGCTCCAAAGAGCTTCTTCGCACGGTCGATGGCAATGGTCTCCACAACGTCCACGTACTCACAGCCACCGTAGTAGCGCTTGCCGGGATAGCCCTCGGCGTACTTGTTGCTCAGCACCGTGGCGGAGGCGTCCATTACCGCCTGAGATGCATGGTTCTCAGAGGCGATAAGCACCAGCGAGTTCTGCTGGCGGTTTATCTCATTCTGGATGGCCTCGGCTATTTCCGGGTCTTTTCTCTTGAGAATCTCGGGGGCGTCCATACTTACGGGAGGCATAGGATTCCTTTCACATTGTGCTCAAAGAAATAATTGAGACAGCGAATAGTATAGCGAGAGAAGGCAGGATAAACCACACCGTCGCAGTGGAGTTTTGGGTCAGACCTTCGCCCTTAGGTATCCGTAGGATTGTGGGTCCAGGGCCTAGCCCTGGTGGGTCCAGGGTTCAGCCCTGGCTGGCTAGTCGTTCTGTCGACTTCGGATGATGAGCACAGGGTCGCCGCACTCTCGCACGACCTTGTCCGTCACGCTCCCCAACACCCACCGGTCAATGCCTGACCGGCCGTGGGTAGTCATAGCCACCAGGTTGTGCTCCATCTCGTTAGCCGCAGCAGAAATGGCATCAGCAGCTTCACCGTGGAACTGCTGCTGCTTGACCCGTTTGACACCCTGGCTTTCCAGCTTGGCGGTTACTCCGCGCAAGTATTCCATGGCCTTGGCCTCAGACTCCTTGGAATACTCCTCGAAAGGGCCTTCATAGACCCGGGCCAGGGTTGAACTCGGACCAAGTTCGTAGTGGTATTCCATGTATCGGAGATAGTCTCCACCTGAGGGGGTAACACGCACCAGAACGACTTCAAGGTCAATGGCGCTTGCCAGGGCAGCAACGGACGGAAGAACCGCCTCCGCAGCTTCTGAACCATCAAGGGGTACGATCACTCGCTCCAGCGTCTCCCGAAGCGCCAGGTGTTCAAGAGAGCCCGTCCGCAAGGCCAGCAGCGGCACAGACGTTGATGTGAGTATCTTGCTGGTGACGCTACCCATGAGCCAGCGTGAGCCCCTGAGCGACCGTGCGTCGTAATCGCTATGAGGGGATCCTGCTTACCCTCAGCCTCTGCGATGACCCTGGACGCTACATCCCCTTCTTCAACGCTGAACGTCACATCAACGCCAGCATCGGCCAGGGATTCCCGAACCTCGGTCAGATACATTTCTGCACGTTTTTTAAGCTGGAAGGCCAATTCTATAAAGGGTCCACCGGGCTCATTGCCGATGTCAGGTGTCAGAGGAGGCACTACCTGGAGCAGATGCACTGGCGCCTTAAACCCTTTGGCGAATAATCGGGCGAAGGGCAGGATACGCTCGGCAAGTTGAGAACCGTCAAGGCAAACAAGGATTCACTGAAACTCCATTGCTGTTTCTCCACCTCAGATTGGTAGTCAAAGCCGACCGATGCCCTCTTTCGGTCACTTCCAGTATACCTACCTTTTCCCTGGAGGTCATTCTCCAAAGACCTGAATATACACCAAACGATTAAATATGCTCCAAGTCCCGGGAGGAACTGTTAAGGAGTAGGAACACGGGTAGGTCTCACATTGACCTGCCTCTTCCCTCCAAGCATCCACAGGCCTACTATAGTGCAACTTCTATCCTTCATCTCGACTAAAAAGAAAACAAACGTGCTATAATCCCCGGACTGCTCAACAGCTTGTAAACCAAACAACAGAAGCAAATGTCGTTATCTGAAGGCCGAAGAGAAGCATGGCAGCAAAACAATCAAAGTCCGAACCACCGTCAGAGAATATGGGTCAAGGGCAAGCCCTTGGCTTTCATCCCCTAGTGCAGGAGTGGTTTGCCAGTCGATTTGAAGGTCCAACAGAAGCCCAGGTAGAGGGCTGGGAGGCTATCGCCAAAGGCCGCAACACCCTCATAGCAGCACCTACCGGTTCCGGTAAGACGCTGGCTGCTTTCATGACCTGCATAGATAGTTTGGTGCGAGCGGGTTTGAACGGCGGACTCCCTGAGCGCACAGAGGTAGTCTACGTCTCTCCCCTCAAAGCCCTCTCCAACGATATCCAACGGAACCTTGCCGACCCGTTGGACGGCATCCGGGAACTTGCCGAGGCCCATGGCACACCGCTACCTGAGATCAAGGTAGGTGTCCGTACAGGCGATACCCCCCAGAGCGAACGCACGGCCATGGCCAAACGCCCTCCCAACATACTCATCACCACCCCGGAATCGCTGTATATCCTGCTAACGTCAGAGAGCGGACGGCGTGGGCTGCAGGGCGTCCGCACCCTCATCCTCGATGAGATCCATGCCGTTGCCGACGACAAGCGAGGCTCGCACCTGAGCCTCTCCGTGGAGCGACTCTGCAACTTGGCTGACGGCCCGGTGACGCGAATCGGTCTTTCGGCTACGCAGCGGCCCATCGAAGAAATAGCACGGTTCCTGGTTGGCAACGACCACATCGACGCTGACGGCAAGCCCGATTGCCTGGTCATCAACACAGGCCATGCCCGGGAGATGGAGCTAGCCATAGAGATGCCGCCGGAGGAGCTTGGCCCCATCGCCACCCATGAGCAGTGGGCAAGCAGTCTGGACCGTGTGGCAGAGCTCATCAAGGAGCACACCACCACCCTGGTGTTCGTGAACACGCGACGTCTGGTTGAGCGCGTATCCCACCAGCTTGGTGAACGACTTGGTGAAGAGGTTGTTGTTGCTCACCACGGAAGCCTCTCCCGTGAGACCAGACACAAAGCAGAACAACGCCTGAAGAGCGGCGATGCCAAAGTGTGTGTGGCTACAGCCTCACTGGAACTCGGCATAGACGTGGGTGCCGTGGATCTGGTTTGCCAGATAGGCTCTCCGCGATCCATCGGCCTGCTCCTGCAACGGGTTGGTCGCTCAGGCCACTCGCTGGGAGCGATGCCTAAGGGTCGACTATTCCCCCTGACTCGCGATGAGCTTTTGGAGTGCATCTCCCTGCTGCGAGGCATCCATAGCGGCAACCTGGACACACTATCCATCCCGCCGTGGCCCTTAGATGTGCTTGCCCAACAGATTGTGGCTTCATGTGCAAACGAGGACTGGGACGAAGACGAGCTTTTCGCCTTCTGCCGTCGCGCTTATCCCTACAGAGCACTTCCTCGAGAGAAGTACGATCAGATTATCGATATCCTCTCCAACGGAGTCGCCCCACGAGAAGGCAGAAGCACGGCGTATCTCCATCGTGACGGCGTGAACCACATCTTGCGAGGTCGCAGGAACGCCAGACTTGCAGCTGTCACCAGCGGCGGCGCCATCCCGGACAATGCCGACTACGATGTCATAGCTGAGCCGGAAGGGACGTTCGTCGGCACGGTGAATGAGGATTTCGCAATTGAGAGCGTTGCAGGCGATGTGTTCCTACTGGGCAACACACCCTGGAAGATACGACGGGTTGAGAGTGGCCGCGTTCGCGTCGAAGACGCCCAGGGTTCAAGCCCAACGCTGCCATTTTGGCTTGGCGAGGCCCCGGGCCGCACGCCTGAACTGTCTGATGAGGTCTCCGACCTTCGAGAAGACCTGCTACAACACCAGGACTCCGGTGACGGCGTTCCGTGGCTGATGAAGCAGGCCGGCATCCAACAAAGTGCTGCGAAGCAGGCGCTGGCATACGTCGCTGAAGGCGTCCGTGTCCTGGGTGCAGTGCCGACCAAACAGCGAGTGGTTGCTGAACGCTTCTTCGACGAGTCGGGCGGCATGCAGATGGTGATCCACGCCCCCTTTGGAGCAAAGATCAACCGGGCATGGGGAATGGCACTCCGTAAGCAGATGTGCCGCAGCTTTGACTTCGAGCTTCAGGCAGCAGCTACCGATGACGGCATCAGCCTGGCGTTAGGCCCGTCGACATCGTTCCCGATGGAAGACATTTTTCGATATCTGTCACCAAAAAAAGTGGAAGATGTACTGACTCAGGCCATCCTGCAAGCTCCCCTCTTCGGCACTCGATGGCGGTGGGACGCTTCACGTGCTCTGGCATTGCTGCGACACACCGGAGGCCGCAAGGTGCCTCCACCGATCCAGCGGATGCGCTCTGACGACCTGCGAGCCGCGGTGTTCCCGGCCCAGGTGGCCTGCCAGGATAACGCCATGCCGGGGTGTGGCGTAGAGGTGCCCGATCACCCTCTGGTATTCGAGACGATGCGCGACTGCCTCACAGAAGCAATGGATATCGAAGGCCTCAGGAACGTGTTACTAGACATTGAAGCCGGCAGAATCGAGACCTACGCCAAGGACACACCTCAGCCATCGGCCTTCTCCCACCAGATACTGAACGCCATGCCCTACGCATTCCTGGACGATGCTCCGTTAGAGGAACGCCGCGCCCGGGCCGTCACGCTACGACGTGCGCTGCCTGAAGATTCGCGAGAGCTTGGTGCGTTGAGCCTTGACGCTATTACCAGAGCAACGCAGGGCGCATGGCCTGTCATTCGTGACGCCGATGAACTGCATGACGCCCTCCTGACGTTGGTCGTGCTCCCGATACAAGAGCTTGGGCGTAGCTCGAGTTTGGCCACTATCGATCAGCTACAGGGCTGGTTCAATGACCTTGCCGCCGATAGACGCGTAGCACGGTTTACCTTCGACGACGGTCGAGCCGCCTGGGTAGCTACCGAGAACCTGCATCAAGCCCAAGCCCTGTACCCGGATGCCAGCTTCGCCCCAACGCTGACGCCCATGAGTGGGCTACCAGAAGAGGAAGACGCTGCACTTGCCTTAATGCGAGGGTGGACTGAGTCGATAGGGCCGTTCAAAGAAGCAAGTCTCGTAGAGATGCTCTCGTTGCGCACATCACTGATTCAGATATGCTTGGCGAATCTGGAAGCAACCGGCGGCATACTTCGCGGCAGCTTCACGCCGGGCAGCACCGTTGAGGAGTTCTGCAACCGACGCATCCTGGCTCGCATCAGTCGCGATACCGTATCGGGTCTGCGTCAGGAAGTTGAACCTGTACCTTCGGCTACGTACATCCGGTTCCTCTTCGGGTGGCAGCACGCAAGCCCCGGGGCACGGATGCAGCATGACGGCGGTTTGCTCCAGGTCATAGAGCAGCTCCAGGGGTTTGAAGCAGCTGCCAGCGCATGGGAGACGGAACTACTACCGCTACGCATGGCCTCATATGATGCATCTGCCCTCGACCGTCTATGCATGGGCGGCGAAGCTGTCTGGGGTCGATTCAACCGTCGCCCCCTCGACGATGAACTTGCAGGTGGCAGGGCAGCATTAGCTCGCACCGGGCCACTTTCCCTGGGTATCCGTGACGACCTTCCCTGGCTGCTGGACCCACCTACTGATGAGTCGCCACCAAGCGGTGCTGCCGGAGAGGCTCTGGCCTTTCTTCAGGAACATGGCGCTTCTTTCATCGGTGACATCACCGCAGGAACCCATCGAATGCAGTCTGACATTGAGGGAGCGCTGTGGCAGCTTGTAGCAGCAGGCCTGGTAACCGCGGACGGGTTCGGCGCACTGCGGAGCCTGGTCAACGGGACAGCCAAGCGCGTCCAGTCCAACAGGCGCTCACGTAGGCCGGCACGCCAACGAACATCATCAAGTCGATGGTCGCTGCTTCAGACATTCGAGTGGTCTGAAAGTGCCGTGGAAGAGCGCGCGTTCCAGCTGCTGCGTAGATACGGCATCGTCTTCCCGGAGGTGCTTGGTCGCGAACCTATGGCGCCCTCGTGGCGGTCGCTGCTGCAGGTCTATCGTAGAGCGGAGGCCCGTGGAGAGATCAGGGCCGGCCGGTTCGTAGCCGGATTTGTAGGGGAGCAGTTCGCATTGCCGGAAGCGGTGGAGGCAATGCGCGCCGTTCGTAAGGCACTGCCATCGGAAGAGCTCATAGCTGTGTCGGCCTGCGATCCGCTGAACCTTGCAGGAGTGCTTACTCCGGGGCAGCGGGTACCGGCCCTCATAGGTAACCGTGTGGTGTTCCGGGACGGCGTACCTCTGGCGTCACTTCAGTCTGGCGATGTAGTCATGCACACAGACCTGAGTCCCGAAGACGAAGCCGCCGTAAATCGAGCAATCCAACCAGGACACATCTCAGCTACAGGCTACCTGTCCCTCATAGCTGCAAAAGTAGCTGGCCCCAAATAGCTTCTCTTGACCACGAATTATCCGCATAGTACAGTTTTATCACCAATTGAGACTTTATCTCAGGAGTGGTGTGTGGTTGACAGGAGCGCATTGGCGTCGGTCCTGCAGTTAGGTTTCTCTCGAGCAACCGGCCCCCGAAAGATTGTGGTTGAGACCGTAGTCGCATGGGAGGGGCATTTCTCGGCGGAGGAGCTTTGCCGCAGCCTGCCACAGGTAGGTAGGGCAACGGTCTATCGGACGCTGGCTTCTCTGCAGGAAGAGGGTGTGATCTGTCGATTGATGATCGATGGAAGAGCGCCAAGGTACCTTCTAGGAGGAACCCAGCACCACCATCACATGGTCTGCACACAGTGCGGGGCAGTCCAGGACATAGCCGATTGCGGTGTTGATGACTTTGTAGACACGGTTGCAGAGCGATTTGGGTACGAACTGGATGGCCATCGACTGGAGATCTACGGCCGATGTTCAACATGCGTAGGTGGTGAGGGGGCTTCCAGCTAGGAACTCCCCTTTTTTAAGCCTTAATGAGATAACGTCTCAACGAATTGATTTTATAGCTGAATGGATGGTTCTCAGATAGCATCATGGTAAAAATTTTCATGCTGGTCGTTCTGGCGACCATTGCAATAGTCGCCGCTGCGTGCGGTAGCTCTAACCAGGGCTCCAATGGCGCTGTGGTTGCCGTTGTCACTACCAACAACATCACCCAGGACTGGGTTCAACGCATAGGAGGAAGCAGGGTGGAGGCCTTTAGCCTGGTGCCTTCAGGAGCGGATCCCCATGCGTTTCAACCAGGGGCAAGAGATGTGACCCGGGTAGCAGACGCAGACGTGGTGTTCAGCATTGGCCTGGGGTTGGAACAACAATGGTTGCGAGATTTGCTGGACACAGCCTCGTCAGGCTTTGGAGCGGTAGTAGCCCTGGGTGACGCAACGGACCCCATCTCGATTGGCAGTCAAAGCGGTGACGTAGAGGATCCTCACTTCTGGTTCGACCCGATACGTGTGAAGCTCGCCGTTGCAGAAATAACGCTGACATTGACCGCATTGGACCCCGCAGGTACCGAAGCTTACAGGGACAATGCCATTGCCTACCTGGGAGAGTTGGATGAGCTTCACGACTGGGCACAAGGAATACTTGATACGGTACCGCCGGAACGAAGGATCTTAGTCACATCGCACGATACGTTGGGATATTTTGCTGCGCGATACGGTTTCAAGGTCATCGGCACATTGATCCCTGGCCTGTCCACTGCTGAAGAGACATCCGCCAAGGACCTGGTTGATTTGGTAGACGTCATAAAAGCACAGGAAGTACCCGCAATCTTCGTAGAGAACACAACTAGCGACCGATTGGCCAACCGCCTTGCGGAGGAGGCCGACATCGCTATCGTCAGCAGCTTGTACACAGGCTCTCTGAGGACCGACGATCCGGATGCCGACACGTACCTGAACATGATGCGGACTAACATCACCACCATAGTAGAGGCGTTGCGATGACAGAGACTATTGAAAACGCGCTGACTATGACCGATGTCATGGTGCAGTTCGGCGAAACCGTCGTTTTGGAGAATGTAACCGCGTCCCTGGCGGCAGGGACGCTTGTGGGGGTCGTTGGACCCAACGGCGCCGGGAAGAGCACCCTGTTCAATGCTATTGCAGGTCTTGTTCCTCTCCATCAAGGTGAGATTCTGGTTCACGGTCTTCCGTCCGCTAAGGTGCGAGGCCGCCTGGCGTACGTCCCCCAAAAGGAAGACATCAACTGGCGGTTCCCCCTTACAGCAAAGGAAGTCGTCCTGCTTGGCCGCGTTCATAAGAGCCGGCGACTCAAAAACTCAAATAGTAATGATCGTAACCTTGTCGACGAGTGCCTCCACCGTGTAGGTATGTGGGAGCTGCGTAACAACCTGGTTTCAGATCTCTCCGGTGGACAACGTCAACGAGTGTTCGTAGCCCGGGCCCTGGCCCAGGAAGCGGATATCCTCATGCTGGACGAGGCATTCAGCGGTGTGGACTTCGCATCGCAAGAATCCCTCGTGGGAGCCTTGCGTGAGCTACGAGATGAAGGGAAGACAATCCTTCTGGCTACCCATGACCTGACCAGACTTTCAGAGCGTTTCGACACGGTGCTATGCATCAATCGCCACGTCTGTGCCTTTGGCCCGCCGGACACGGCATTTACTCCTGAGGTACTTGAAGAGCTTTACGGTGCCCATGGCGTCTCCTTTGCAGAAGGGGGACACATCCATTGATTGAAGTTTGGGAGAATATCTCTGAGCCCCTGCAATACAGCTTCATGGTTCGCGCCCTCATCGTCTCGGTGCTTGTAGGGGTCACCTGCGCGGTCCTAGGCAGTTATGTCGTCATGCGGGGACTTGCGTTCATGGGCGACGCCCTCGCACACGCCGTACTCCCGGGTGTGGTCATTGCGTTACTTATTGGATTCAGTCCCTTTGCGGGAGCAGCAGCCGTCGGCATTGCTGTAGCAATAGCAATCGGCTACCTGACGCGTCGAACCGGCTTGAGCGAGGACACCACGATCGGCATCCTGTTCGCGGGCCTCTTCGCCCTTGGTATCACAATACTCTCCGCGTCTGACGGTCTCAGCGTGAATCTTGAAGATTTGTTGCTAGGTCAAGTGCTCGGCGTATCTACCACTGATGTGTATGTGACTCTGGGGATGGCAGTGCTAGTCTTGGGTATCCTCACCTTCTTCCACAAGGAGCTGGTCTTCACCAGTTTCGACCCGGTTGGGGCGGAGGTGATCGGCATTCCCACCAAGTTTCTCTCCTACCTTCTCCTGGTGCTGCTGGCCCTGGTCATCGTCATTGCACTCCAAGCTGTGGGGTTGATCTTGGTCATGGCGATGCTCGTGACACCCGCGGCCACAGCCTTCCTGCTGGTACGCCGCTTCATGCCCATGATGGTAGTCGGTGGAGTGCTGGGAGGCGTGTCGGCCATTGTGGGGCTCTACCTGTCCTTCTACTTCAACATCCCTTCGGGTGCCGCGATGGTGCTCGTAGCAACAGGCCTCTTCATTTCGGCAACCGCTCTGCGCCGTCGAGTGGTTTAAGCCTCGCTAGTTGCGCCGCCGCTGAAGAACGTAGGCACCAAGTATGAAGGCAGGAATCGCCAGCACCGCCAACCCAAATATCGCCACCATCACCTCCGGCTCAAACCCAAAGACGTGATCCATCTGTTCTTGGATCCATTCCATCAACGTAGGATCCCCAGGGGCTTCGTGATGCAGCGGGATAGTAAGAGGGTTCATAGTCAGCTAGCCAGAGGGGGACGCGTTCGCAGGGTCTACGGGGCGGTACCTGACAGAATACCTTCGTTCTTGGATGGAAAAGCTGATAATACTCGCAAAGACCAATAGGATTCCTGCGACGATGAAGGGCACATCGTATGAACCAGTCAGGTCTCTCATGATGCCGCCGAACTGGATACCGATAGAGCCTCCTACCTGATGCGAGAGGAACACCATACCGGTCAACGTCCCCACCCTCTTCAGGCCATACACATCAGCAGTCAACGCTGTGGTCAAGGGCACGGTAGCAATCCAGGAAGACCCGCCAACAACCGCAAAGAACCACAATCCCCATTGCCCCGGGAGGAAAACAAGGCAGACGTACCCCAAACTCCTAATGGCATACACAAATCCCAGAAGGTTCTTGTTTCCCCACTTGTCCGCCAGGGGCCCTACAACCAGAACGCCTACGGTATTCATTGCGCTGAGGAGTCCGAACGCCGATGCTGCAGTGCCCTTTGAAAACCCTTCTTCCACAGCATTGGGGACAAAATGGAACGCCATTATCAGCGTGGTGAAACCACACACAAAGTAGGTGGCGCACAGCTGCCACATCGGCGGCGTACGGAACGCGTGTCGCCACTCATCTACTTCCAGTGGTCCTACGGCGCGCTGTGGTCGCGTTGAACGCCCATCAGCTGACTCCTCTTCACCATCCGGAAGTAGACCCATCTCTTCCGGATGGTTACGAAGCATCAAAAAGGCCACGGGGAAGACCAGTAGCAGGATCATCAACCCCAGTACAATCCAGGTAAGACGCCAATCAATCAGAATGATCAGGTACGTAGTAAAGGGAACAAGAATCAGGCCCCCCACTGAGGCGCCGGCAGACGTGATAGATATTGCTGTGCCACGTTTGCGTTGAAACCATTTTGAAACCAGAGCTGCCCCGGTTGTTATAGAACCTGCGCTCATCGCAATGGCCATGAACACGCCAAAGATGAGCAAGAAGTACAGGAAGTGGAACGTGAGGGAGAGGAGTGTGACCATTAACCCTATTGCCACAACACCCCAGAGAATCAGCTTTCTCCCACCAATCTTGTCATACGCATTGCCTAGGAACGGCTGGCTGATACCGTTTACCAGGATGCCCAATGCCCCGGCGAATGAGATAAGGCTGCGGCTCCATCCGAACTCTTCGCTCATGGGGAGAACAAAGACTCCCACGCCGTTCCTCGCACCCATGGTCACCATGATGACGAAGAATGTGGTGGCGACAATAAACCACCCGTAGTAGATGTTTTTCGAGCCTGGGCGGTTCATGAGTCGTCACCTTTGGCGGAGATTTGGAGTAGGCGTCAGGCTACCATGGGAAATCCTCCCAAACAAGAATATCGGTTTCAATTGCCCAAAATCGCAACATATCGTCGCAATCCCACATTACGCCTGAGCATTCCGTAGCCAAATACAAGATATAGCCAACATCGTTCAAAAGTCCGTTGAAAGTCGGTCGAATTAGCCAAAAAAACACGTTGACAGGTCGGCCGCATCACAATAAACTGCGTCGAATCCCAAACATTTATTGCGTTTTTCGTTTGGAATCTGTTGCTAGTAGGGAACAAATGGCACTTCAAGTGACCGGAGGCCCCGCTAAACAAAGCGGGTCATCAGGACAAACTCGGGTCAGCGTCAAGAATCTCTGGAAGGTTTTTGGCCCTGACGAGAGCGCTGATTGCGCTACGCGATTTGCAGGCCTCTCTAAGCCTGAAGTTCAGGCGAACTACAATGCGGTCTTGGCCCTCCAGGATGTCAACATTGATGTCATGGACGGCGAGACCTTTGTAGTTATGGGACTTTCCGGAAGCGGAAAGTCCACGCTGGTCCGTTGTCTGAACAGGCTCATTGAGCCAACGTGTGGTTCAGTCTTCATTGATGATGAGGATGTTCTTAGCTATTCCGACGCCGATCTCATCGAGTTTCGTCGCAAGAAGACCTCCATGGTCTTCCAGCAATTCGGACTTCTACCCCACCGCACTGTCCTGGATAACGCCGCCTGGGGGCTTGAGATTCAGGATGTTCCCCTTCAAGAGCGGGAAGAAAGAGCCAGGGAAGTCCTAGAGCTTGTAGGTCTAAGCGGATGGGAAGGATATAGGCCATCTGCCCTTTCCGGTGGCATGCAACAGCGGGTGGGGCTGGCCAGAGCAGTTGCTTCTGACCCTGAAATCCTGCTCATGGATGAACCCTTCAGTGCCCTTGACCCCCTGATACGGCGAGACATGCAAAATGAACTCCTGAGGCTCCAGGAGCAGATGCAGAAGACCACCATCTTCATCACCCATGACCTTGCGGAAGCAGTGAAACTTGGCACTCGCATCGCCATCATGCGCGATGGGGCAATCATCCAACTAGGCACGCCAGAGGAGATTGTCTCCAACCCCATTGATGACTACGTAGCGGAATTCACCAGAGACGTTCGGCCTTCCACAGTCCTCACGGTTGGCTACGTTATGGATCAACAAGATAATAAGCCAGTACCCTCCGATATCAGCAGGCCTGAAGCGGAAATCGCGTCAGAACAGACCGTTGATGAGGCGCTCTCCCAACAATGGGGCACTCCAGGACAACTGCCTGTGATGGACGAATCCGGGAAACTGGTAGGCGTGATAGACAGGGAAACGCTACTGAAAGCCGCATTTGAGCAGCCAACGCCATCAACAACAAACGTCGTGACGTTGCATCCGGTAACCAGCACAAAAGCCGAAGATGCTTCATCCTCTTCACCACCCAATACGTATTTCCAAAATTTCGATCAGAATTTGACCAAACCACTGCGTTTGTTGACCACTATGCCCCTCTGGGCCTGGATGGCGACTCTGTTGCTCATTGGTACCCTGGTTCCTTTTGGTGGAGTTGGCAATGTTCCAGAATTCCTACAAGTAGGTGGCCGATTTTCAGGATGGGTGAACAGTGCTGTTGACTGGCTCATCTTGAACGGGGATCCGGTCTTTAGCGCCATCAACATCGTGGTTCTTAGATACCTGTTGGTTCCTTTAGAGAACTGGTTGCAGGGCCTGCCCTGGTGGTTGGTCATCGGCCTTATTGCAATCATTGGCTACCGGATAGTAGGGGCGGTCTTTGCTGGTGTAGCGGTGAGTCTGATGCTAGTGGTTGGTGCTCTTGGGATATTTGAACTCACCATGTCTACCCTGGCCTTGGTCATGGTTGCAACACTGCTATCTGTAGCAATGGGAGTACCCGCGGGCATCATGGCGGCAAGGAACGATCGTTTCGATGCACTGCAACGCCCCGTCCTGGATATCATGCAAACCATGCCCACCTTTGTGTACCTGATTCCGGTACTCATGCTTTTTGGATTGGGTAAAGTGCCGGCCATCATCGCGACAGTCATCTACGCCGTGCCACCCATCATCCGTTTGACCAACCTGGGGATCAGACAGGTGGACGCTAGCACTGTAGAGGCAGCACGTGCTTTTGGCTCTACATCAAACCAACTGTTGTTCAAAGTCCAGATTCCCCTGGCACTACCTACAGTGATGGCCGGTTTGAACCAGACCATCATGATGGCCCTGGCCATGGTAGTCATCGCTGCCTTTATCGGTGCGAAGGGGTTGGGCGTTGAGGTCATCAACGGCATTGCAAGATTGGATGTCGGTCGCGGCCTCATTGGAGGCATCGGCATTGTAGTGATGGCGGTCATCCTAGACAGGATCACCCAAGGTCTTGCCAAACCACGGCAGTAGATTGGACTGCCGTTACGGCCTTTCCGAAGGCCACCACCATCAAATTCAAGAATTCGCATTAAGGAGGTAATGTTCAAGAGGGCCCAGACCAAAGTAACTTCAGAAGAGAGGTTACTTCCACTCAAATAAAACACATGATATTTGGAGGTTAGTTGGAATGAGAACCAAATTATTGCTTATAGCAGTTCTGGTAGTCGCACTTGTTGCGGCAGCCTGTGGCAGTGATGACAAGGAAAAGCCCACCATCCTGTTTGCAGACCAGCAGTTTGAGTCCCTGTGGATCAACAACGCAATTGCCAAATTCGTCATTGAAAATGGCTATGGCAACCCGGTGGAGACCGTGGAAGTGACCACACCCATCATGCAGGCATCTGTTGCCAATGGCGACCTTGATGTCGCATTGGAAATGTGGCAGCAGAACTGGATCGACAACTACAATGAAGAGACTGCCGCCGGCAACATCATCAACCTGGGCATGACCTACGAAGGTGGCCCGCAGTTCTTCATTATCCCCAAAGCCACGGCGGATGAATTCAACATTGTGACCATAGACGACATGAAGGATCACTGGGAACTGGTGAAGGACCCCGAGGACAACAGCAAGGGAGAATTCCACAACTGCCCAATCGGCTGGCAGTGCGCAGAGATCAACAGAGCGAAGATCTCTGCCTATGGACTGGATGAGTTCTTCAACATCAAGTCCGGTGGTTCTCAGGCTGCTTTGGACGTTGCTCTGGTAGGCGCTCAGAAGAAGGGTGAACCTGTCTTCGGCTACTACTGGGCACCCACGTCCATCATGGGAGCCTACGAGTGGACTGTCCTGGAAGAGCCTGGCTATACAGCTTCATGCTGGGAAGAGGTAGCCAAGGGCCAGGCAGACAACACCTACGTACCCACGGAAGCCTGCGCTTATGAGAACCTCCCCATTGAGAAGGGCGTTAACCGCGGGTTGGAAGAAAAGGCGCCTGATATCTATGAAATGCTGTCCAAGATGAACGTGGGCCTCCAGCCCATCAACGTCACAGCAGCATGGGCAGTAGATGCCGATATCCAGGGTGACTGGGAACAGGCAGCCATCTATTACCTCCAGAACTACGAAGAACGATGGAGCACATGGATGCCTTCCGACGAAGCCGAAAAGGTACGGGACGCACTAGCAAACATCAGCTAGGAACGTAGCCGAACGATTACGTCATTACGAAGAAAGGGTGGCCCTTGATGGGTCACCCTTTCTTGTGCTTTCACCCAACATCATTTGCGTATGTACCTAAGCGAGGAATTCGCTGGGGGCATACGCATCACCAAAGCGTAGTAAGATATTGGCCGCGCACGACATCTTAATCGCACTACGACGGCAGCGTGCCGCAATCGAAAGGGGAGTCACAATGATCGTACTCATGGTGGGTATTCGCATTAAGGAAGGTCACAAAGGAGAGTTCATGAAAGAGATGATGGGTGACGCCATCGGC
Organism: Dehalococcoidia bacterium; assembly: GCA_029936935.1. Classification (GTDB taxonomy): domain Bacteria; phylum Chloroflexota; class Dehalococcoidia; order Lucifugimonadales; family UBA1127; genus UBA1127. The sequence goes on from JAPYRQ010000016.1 coordinate 36,835, forward strand.
TCCAACCGCGACGAGCCCGGCTGCCTGCGTTTCGATGTCCTTCAGGACAATGAAGACCCGAACCTCATTCATCTCTACGAGGTCTACAAGGACGAGGCGGCTCTGGAGGCCCATCGGGAGGCGCCCCACTACAAGAAATGGCGCGAGGCTGTTCAGGATTGGCGTGAGGGTGAGGCGACCCGCTCCGTATGCACTAATGTCTATCCCGCAGACGACTCCTGGCGCTAGGGCATCGCCCTAGAACCCATATGCCTACGGTTACCCAATAAGAGTACTTTAACCACCTGCAAGATCGTGAGGGAGCAAAAGACCGAAGGGTCACCCGGATCCAGGGCTAGCCCTGGGTTGCGAAGTCAGTTGGGTAGAGTGCTTCGATGCGCTCGATCGCCTCGTCGGGTAGCGGGCCTTTGGACGTCCAATCCACAGCCTGGCGGAGATATGCCTGCTTGGAAAAGCCCATTAGGGCGCAGGATACCTCTTCCTTGGTGAGTACAAAGCGAAGGGCCGCTTCTGCCAGGCTATCCACATAGTCCTCTACCAGGAAGTTCAACGCTTCTGCCCGTTTGAGGTTGTCAGTCCATGTATCGCCTCCGCGTGAGGGGCTTGTCCGTCCGGTCACACGACCCGATAACGAACCCGCAGCCAGAGTCCCATACGTCACCACGCCCATACCCAGGGAAGCAGCGTATTCAATTGAGTTTCCGTGGTCCGCGCCTACAAAGCCCTTGGGAGCTTCACGGGCTTCCGTAGGATTCAGGATGTTGTACTGGGCTTGCAGGCAATCAAATTGCCTTCCGGCGAGAACACGCCGTAGCGCTGCTGAATCGCCGCCGGAGGTGCAAACTCCCAGGAACATCGTCTTCCCCTGCTTCTGCAGCCCCTGAAAGGCCTCAAGCACGCCCCCCGGGCCCATCACATCCTCCACGGAGACACGCTGCACTCTGCCGTTGGCTATGACCCGTTCCTGGCCGATGCGATTGTGCAGGTAGAGGATGTCCACGCCTCCCATTTGAAGTCGGGAGAGGCTTCCCTCCAGGGATCGGGTTATCGTTCCAGAGATGTCAACAAGATCAGGCTCCATCAACTGGACTTTGGTTCCGATGATGGGTCTTGCCTTCAAATCGCTAAAGGCCAGGCCGAGGTTGGTTTCCGATAGGGTGTCCCCGTAGTGGGCAGCCGTATCGAAGTAGTTGATGCCCAGCTCCAGCGCACGGGCAACGGAAGTGCTGCGCTCCTCGGCGGTTCCGGACATCATGAGGCCAGCGTTATCGCCACAACCAAACCCCACCTCAGAAAGGTCGATCTCTGTCTCGCCTAGCGGTCTGTATTCCATCCTCTTATCCTACCCTCGCCTGTTCGATTGCCAACCCAAGCATAGCAAAGCTGGAGGGTCCGCCGCTAGCAGGGGCCGTCGGAGCCTGAGTGTACGTCACCTGTCACACAAAAGGAGAAGCGCACCG
>JAPYRQ010000084.1 GCA_029936935.1 Dehalococcoidia bacterium
GCATCAATGGGGCCAAGGGCTTCCATCTCAAGGTCATAAACGCCAGGTGTAAGCGGTGTAATGGCTGCCGGCTTTTGAATTGCTACTTTGAACGTTGCCATATATGTATCTCCGTTGAGGTGTTTGGGCAAATGTAGTGTATCGCACAACACGATGCTTTGCAGGCTCCCCTCATACCCCTTCATGGGGTACAGTGGTGGCGTGAGTACGATGAACGATACCCCGGAAGTCGCGGTCCAGAGGCATACCATGTCACGTACGGCGCTGGAGCGATACGTGGCGGAACTGGAAGCGGCGGCGGCATCCATTCAGACAGTGTATTTAGAGCCAGGCTCAACGGTGAAGAGCTTCACCGATGTCATCGCTGGTCTACCTGTCACCCCGGCCTTCGATGCTCCACTGGCGGCGGTCAATGCGGGGGATGTTGGAGCGGCGGTGTTCTGGGACAACCAGACCCTCAGAGTCGTTCTGCCACCACTGCCCGTATCTGGCAAGCCCCTGGCTACTGGCCTACATGTCGCGCCACTCCTGGAACTTCTGCAAACCGAGCCGATGATCGGCGTGTGCATGGTGCGGCTGGGCCGGTTTGGTGTCGGCGTGTACCAGGGCTCAAAGCTGCTGGACTCCAAGACGGATAGGCGATTCGTGAAGGGTAGGCACAAGAAGGGCGGCTCATCGTCCAACCGTTTCCGGCGTATCCGGGAGAAACAGGCCGATGAGCTGTACAAGAAAGTATGCACGGTGTTGCAGGAGCACTTTGAGCCCTATGAACGAAAGCTGGACCACTTCTTCCTTGGTGGCGAGGCTTCGACCCTGGTGGGTTTCCGAGGCCGCTGCACGTACTTGAAGACCTTTGAGAACGTTTTGCGGGCACGGGTGTTGGACATCCGTGAGCCTGGCCACGAGGCGCTGGAGAAACTGCCTCGGACTCTATGGGAGAGTATCGTCTACGAGGTGCAGATTCCCTAAGAGGTCGATTCACCATCGGTTTCCTGGCTCCCAGTAACAATGGGTGGGAACGTAGAGGGGTTTTCGCCCTCCGGCAGGATGATGTGCCGCACCGGGTAGTTGATCTCAATACCTTCTAGCTTGAATCGACTGTGTAGTCGCTTCATTATCTCGGTCTTCATTCCGAAGGAACTCAGTCTGTCCGTTGCTTGGACCCAAATCCAAAAATCGATGTTTGATTCGCCGAACTTCTCGTAGCCGAACCATGGAGGGTTTTTCTTGTCGGCTTCAGGAATATCGTCGATGACCTGCTGAGCCACCTCCATAGCCACTCGCTCCACGTGCACCAGGTCGCTGCTGTAGCTGACTCCTGCCTCTACCATGACCCCGATTTCCATAGTCGGGCCGTAGTAGTTGGTCAGGATGCTGTCCGCAAGTCGAGAGTTGGGAATGACGACCAGGTTGTTGAAGGGCGTCCGGAGTCTGGTGCTCCGCCAACCAATCTCGACGACGTAGCCCCGCATCCCGTTCTCCATCTCGATGAAGTCGCCGGGCATGATGACGGTGTCCCCTACGAGGTAGGTGCCTGCGAAGAAGTTGGATAGCGTGGGCTGCAAGGCAAGGGCTACGGCGATACCACCGATGCCCAGACCTGCGATAAGGGGGCTGATGGAGATGTTCAGTTGATCCAGCACCAGCAGAGATGCCAGGAGGTAGATGCCCAGGACGGCGAACCTCCGAAGAGGTGACACCAGCTTACGGCCAATGGCGGCACGCCCCCGTGGCGCACGATATCTGGCGTACCAGACAAGGAACTCGCTGACGACCTGAGACCCACCGACTGCGACAAAGATGATGAACAGGACTCGCCAACCCGTGGCGATCTTGTCAGACCAATCGTCCAGCACGCTGATGTACGTTGTTGCCAGGAAAACGCCCTGTATTAATATCAGGGCGACGATGGGGCGGAACGTTGCGTGGACAAGCTTCTCGCCTAGCTGGTTCTGCCACTTACGAGTCAGGTTCCGGGCAACGCGGTTCAGCATGAAGTGGGCAATCCATGCGATGACCATGAACAGCAGGAAAGTCCCTAGGCCAAAGATGACTTCCCAGAACTCCGTACCCAGCGTTACGGAGCCAATAGTAATGTCCGTCAGGTCTTCAAGCATTCAGCTACCATCCAGATATATTCTTGCTGGACATAATACCATAATCAGCCTTTAAAGCTTGTAATGTGCGAAGTCACTAAGCTAACCCCAGCCCAATCCATCGACGAAACAGATGCGGAACGTACCCTCCGGAAGGTATACTTACAGGTATGACAACCAACCTCCTGGACGGCCTCAACCACGCGCAAAAGCAAGCCGTGGAGCACGTTGAAGGCCCCTTGCTCATCATCGCAGGGCCTGGCAGTGGCAAGACGCGGGTCATTGTGCAGCGCGTTGCGTATCTTGTACGGACGTGCGGCGTGTCACCACGTCGCATATGCGTGGTGACCTTCACCAACAAAGCTGCCAAGGAGTTGCGTGACCGACTCGGTCGATTACTCGGCGGCCCGGTTGCAGAGCAGGTGACCGCCGGAACCTTCCACGCCCTCTGCTCCCGCATCCTTCGCATCGACGGTGAAGCCATCGGCCTGGATAAAGGCTTCACCATCTATGATCGCGACGACCAGCTCCGCGTTTTGAAAAGTGCATTTCAACGAGCCAACATTGAGCCGAAGAAGTTTTCCCCTAGCGCCGTTCTGAGCGCCATCTCGGGCGCCAAAGCCCAGCTTCAGAGCGTCGAGGGGTTCCGGGTCAAGGTGGGTTCATACTTCGAAGAAGTAGTGTTGCGCGTCTATGAGGAGTACCAGGGGTTCCTGCACGCCAACCAGGCCGTTGATTTTGACGACCTGCTCATGCGCACAACCCACTTGTTCCGTGACCATCCAGAGGTCTTGGAGCGCTACCAGGAGCGGTATCTGCACCTGATGGTCGATGAGTTCCAGGACACCAACATCGCCCAATACACCCTAGCGAAACAGCTTGCGGGACAGTGGCGGAACTTCGCCGTGGTGGGAGACCCGGACCAGTCGATCTACGGGTGGCGTCACGCCGATATCAGAAACATCTTGAACTTCCAGACGGATTTTCCGGATGCCCGGACCGTGTTACTTGAAGAGAACTACCGGTCCACCGGTAACATCCTGGCTGCAGCATCGAAAGTCATCAGCGGCAACGAGAAACGAGTGAAGAAGGATCTTGTTTCCACCATGTCCAAAGGCACTCCCGTATGGGTTCATGAGGCCTATGATGAGGAAGAAGAGGCAGTCTGGGTAGTGCAGGAAGTGGATCGGCTGCGCAAGAAGGGCGAGGTGAAGTACGGCGATGTCGCTGTGGCATATCGCGTCAACGCCCAGTCCAGGGCATTGGAAGAGGCCTGCATCCGCTATGGCATCCCCTATCGTCTCGTTGGTGCATTGAAGTTCTACCAACGCAAAGAGATCAAGGACGTCATTGCGTACCTGAGGGTGCTGAACAACCCCGCTGACAATGTGAGCATGGAGCGGGTGGTGAACGTCCCGCCGCGAGGCATCGGCCAGAAGTCCGTTGATGAGCTTACACGCTGGGCGAGAACCCTCGATGTGCCCATGAGGAAGGCCCTGGAGATACTGGCTGAGGATCCATCCACGGAAACTGCCATCCCCAAGGCGGGCCAGGCTGCGTTAGAAAAATTAAGCCTTCTTATGAAGGAACTTCAAGAGGCTTCTCAGACCATGCCTGTAGCGGAGTTCCTTGATTTGGTGCTCGACCGCACGCGGTACCGCTCGTATCTGCTTGACGACATCGAAGAGGGCGAAGACCGCTGGGACAACGTGAAGGAGCTGCGCACCGTGGCGGCTGACTTCGCCGATGTGCCGCCGGAGGATGGCCTGAACGCCTTCCTTGAGCAGGTGGCCCTCGTGTCCGATGTCGACAATGCGGACAATGGCGGCGATGGGATGACGTTGATTACACTCCACCAAGCCAAGGGGTTGGAATTCCCAACGGTGTTCATGGTGGGCATGGAGGAGGGGATGCTGCCCCACATGCGCTCCTTCGATGACCCCGCGAGCATGGAAGAAGAACGCCGGCTTTGCTACGTGGGTATGACTCGCGCCAAAGAGCATCTGTATCTGACCAGGGCATTTAAGCGCCGTGTGAATGGAGCCACTCTACCGGGCATACCATCCCGGTTCCTGAACGATATCCCAAGGGATTTGATTGCATCTCCCATCGACGAATCTAAACCCAAAGCAACGGTTGGCGTCATGCGCTCTGGCGGAATGAACGGCCTCGAAACCTCCAGCGATAAAGATGCCACGCCTCTATCACCACCGTTCAAGGCGGGAGACAAAGTGCAGCATGGCAAGTTTGGCGATGGCATCGTGGTAAGCTGCACCACCGTTAGCGGCGACTACGAAGTGGCTGTGGCCTTTGTGGATGGCGGCGTCAAACGGTTGCTCCAATCCCTGGCGAAGTTGCAGCCCGCCGGATAGTCTTAGTACGTATAACAAACCAGAACGATTACTGGAGGAGACCTGTGCTTAAAGGCGCCGCTGTAGGAATTGTGATATCCCTTGTTGCCTGGCTAATACCCCTCGTCCATGTCATTTCCGGCTCGATTGGCTCATTTGTGGGCGGGTACATGGGGGCGAAGGCATTAGAGGAGCCGGATGGACTCAAAGCTATGGGGATTGGGATACTGATGGGCATCGTCATTGCAGCGACTGCAGCGGTAGTCATTGGCGTCGTCATTTTGATATTCGATCTGGATTCCTTTTGGATCCTTGCAGCGCCAGCGGCAGGGGCATGGACGGCAGGGCTTGGCATGATGGGCGCGTTACTGGGCTCCCGATCGGTCAACAACACGGCAAACTTCTAGCTGAGCCTCGTCGACCACAAAAGAAAAGTCCCACCGCTGGTCCACCAACGATGGGGCCTGGGGCCTTCCATCACCGAGCGGTTACAGGAACAGATCAAACACCTTGACCATGACGAACCCCAGGACGAAACATACCGGGTAGCTGATCATCCATGCAGCCATGATGCGTCTTGTGACGCCCCAGCGTACTGCTGAGAGCCGCTCTGTGGCACCAACTCCCATAATTGAGCCTGTGACCGTGTGTGTCGTGCTCACCGGGAGGCCGAAAAGGGATGCCAACTCAATCACACTGCCTGCCGACGTATTTGCCGAGAAGCCGTGAACGTGGGTTAATTTGGTCACCTTCATACCCAGGGTCTGGATGACCTTCCAACCACCAAGCGCAGTTCCCATTCCAATGGTAAGCGCACTTACTGCTATGGCCCAGAACGGGACGCTGACATCTGCCGCCATTGTTCCCGCGTGGACAGCCAAGGCGAAGGTGATGATGCCTGCTGCGTTCTGCCCATCGTTCTTACCATGGGCATAGGATGCCCAGCCGGCGGATAGTATCTGCAGCCTTCCAAATATGGCGTTGACCGTGGAGTAGGCGTTACGCCGGAACGTCCAGTAGATGATATGCATCAGTACAAGGCCGCCAACAAAACCGAGGACAGGCGATGCGGCCAGAGCGATGACAATCTTAATGGCGCTGGATAACACAATAGCGTCGAATCCACCGCTGGCGATACCAGCGCCTACCAAGCCTGCAAAGAGGGAGTGGCTCACGCTGACGGGGATACCGTAGCGGGTGGCAGTTATGACCCAGAGGACTGCGGCTCCAATGGCACCTAAAGCCGTTGTCTCTGTGGCGAATTCCGGCCGTACAACTTTACTGCCGATGGTTGCGGCGACTGCAGAGCCTGTAAGCGCGCCCAGAAAATTCATACTCGCGCCCAGGACTACTGCGTGGGAAGCGCGTAGTGCCCGTGTTGACACCACTGTGGCTATGGCGTTTGCAGCATCGTTGATGCCGTTGGAGTAAGCGAAGGCTAGCGAGAGGGCAATCGTGATGACCAGTAATATGTCACTGGAGTCGGTCATCGGGGGGTGGCCCTCCCTTCATTCATAGTTTTACGCATGCTTGAGCACAATCGCTTCCAGGACGTTTGCCGCGTCCTCTGCTCTGTCTGTTGCGTCCTCAAGGTAGGCATAGATATCACGCCACTTCAGGATGAAGATTGTATCGTTACTGTCGTTGAACAGTGCACCCATGGCGCGGCTGTTGATCTGATCCCCTTCGTTCTCCAGGCTGTTCAATTCCACAGCGTGAGGTAGGATCTCCTTGAGCTTTCCGCCTCTGGCACTCAGCAGGCCGACTGCCTTTTCCAGCACGGCGCCACAGCGGGTGATGACTCTGGACATCTCTATCGCGTATTGTGTGGGCTCTTCAACGTGGTATTCCAGCATGGTGCGTGCTGCCTCTTCGATAGCGTCTACAACATCGTCAAGCCGTTCGGCCAGTAGGGCGATGTCTTCGCGGTCCAGCGGTGTTACGAACGTGCGATGGAGGGCTTGCATGATCTGGTGAATGGCCTCATCCCCAAACTCCTCAAGGGTTTTTATCTCCTCCACTTTGGCCGGAACGTTGGTGTAATCCTCCATGAGATCCTGAAGCTTGATAGCCACCTTATGGATGTTCATGGCGCTTTGATGGAGTAGGAAGAAGAACTTCTCTTCTCTGGGCAGAAATGCTAATCGCATGAATGGTCTCCTTTCTCAAATTGTGTTTGGTATGACTATGGTGGAAGTCAGGGAATTTTGTGGGAGTGGCGCCCCTTAATTATAGAAGCCACAAAAAAACACCCTTCG